>JBDRSI010000240.1:0-11562 GCA_043825055.1 Verrucomicrobiota bacterium | reverse complement strand
ACAATACAGTAGGCACAGTGAAAATCGCATCCATCCTGGATTTTAACAATGGCCCGCGTCGTGTCAAACAAAGGCAAAGTCGGTGTCGCTCCGGACACAGCGGATGGAAATCCGTGCTCCGCCAGCAAGGCCGGCAATCGGAATTTGTCGGCCTGACCGACCAGGAGATCCGCGGCATCAGGCGCCTGAAAGACACGTCCGCCCGCTGAGACCGGGCATCCGGCCAGAACCACGAACGCGCCGGTCTGGCGCTTGGCACCGCGCGCCAAGCGGGCGCTGTTCTGTTCAGCCTTGGCCGTGACCGCGCATCCGTGGATGATGCAGACCTTGCACGGCACTCCAAAGGGCACAACCCGGTAACCAGCCGCCTGAAACACGGCGCGCAGGCGCGCCGTCTCGGCCTGATTCAGACGGCATCCGACGGTTTTAAAAGATACGGTTGTTTCCTGCATGGAAGCCTGATATATTTTACTTATTAAACATTGGAAACCAAAAAACAGGAAAACATTACGAATGGCCACGCCAACAAAATTCCAAATTCCAAGTTCCAAATTCCAAGGAAATACAATCAATTAAGGCAAAGTTGAAAAAACGAAAAACCCGGGATTTATTTTGCCTTTATTGGAATTTCTTGGGTTGCGGACATAGCCCGCATTGGACCAAGTACAAACTATGAAAACCATATATTTATGCGGACCGATCATGGATGAACAAGGCGGTGTGGCCCGGGATTGGCGCAAAACGGTTGCTAAAAAACTCGGTCCCTCGTTCACCCTGCTTGATCCCATGCGCCGGAATTTCAAGGATCGCGAGGTGGATAGCGCCAACGAAATCGTGGAATTCGATCTGCAGGACATTCGGAACGCGGACCTTCTGCTCGTCAATTACAGCAAACCGTCCATCGGCACCGCCATGGAAGTGTTTTACGCCTCCCATCATCTGGGCAAATTTATCGTGGCGTTTTCGCCGTTCACCTTCAAGGAAAGCAGTCCCTGGATGGTGCGTTACTGCACCAAAATCCTGCCTTCCCTGGACGCTTCGATTCGATACATCAAAGCCCATTTCTGCTGAATTACATCAACACGGCACCGCTCCCCGCGCTGGTAACCTTTTCGGCGTAGCGCTTCAGGTAACCGGTTAAAGGCCGCGGGGTATAGGGCGGGAGCTCGGCGCGGCGGCGTTGGAGTTCGGCTTCAACCAGCTTCACTTCCAGGCAGCGGCCGGGAATATCAATGCGAATCACGTCCCCCGCCTGGAGCAGCGCGATGGGGCCGCCCGCGGCGGCTTCCGGGGAAACGTGGCCGATACAAGCGCCGCGGGTCCCGCCCGAGAACCGCCCATCGGTGATCAAAGCGACTTGCTCCCCTAACCCCTGGCCCATGATATAAGACGTAGGCGCCAGCATTTCCTGCATGCCTGGACCGCCCCGCGGACCTTCGTAACGGATCACCACCACATGGCCCGCCTTTACTTTGCCGGCCAGAATGCCTGCGCAGGCCTCTTCCTGCGAATTGAAGATCACCGCCCGGCCCTCGAAAGTCAGCATGGAAGGCGCCACGCCGGCCGTCTTGACCACGGCGCCTTCCGGCGCCAGGTTGCCCCATAGAATCGTCAAGCCCCCTTCCGGCGAATAGGGATTGTCTAACGGCCGGATGACGGCCGCATCCAAAACCTTTGCCCGGCTCACATTGCGCAAGAGCGTCCGGCCGGTCACCGTGGGGGTTTCCGGATGGATCAGGCCGGGAATCGCCTGGATTGTTTTAATAATTGCGCTGATACCGCCGGCGCGGTCCACGTCCTCCATGTGATACGGACTGGAGGGTGCAACCTTGCAGATGTTCGGACAGCGTTTGGATATTTCATTAATCCGGTTCAGATCGTAGCGCACGCCCGCTTCATGGGCAATCGCCAACGTGTGCAGGACCGTGTTTGTGCTTCCACCCATGGCCATATCCAGGGCAAAGGCATTATCGAGCGCTGAAGCCGTGACCAAGTCGCGCGGTTTCGGCCCTTCGGCCTTGGCCATTTCCACAATACGTTTGGCCGCCTTGGTATAGAGCGCCCGGCGGCGGGGATCCGTGGCCAGCACGGTGCCATTGCCCGGTAAGGCAACACCTAAGGCCTCGCACAGGCAATTCATGGAATTGGCGGTAAACATGCCCGAACAAGAGCCGCAACCTGGGCAGGCGTGGGCTTCAATGACTGCCAGTTGGTCGGCACTAATGGTTCCCTTGCCATGGGCAGCCACGCCCTCAAAGACGCTGATCAGATCGAGGGCTTTACCTTCCGGCGACCGGCCGGCCGCCATCGGCCCGCCGCTGACCATAATGGTCGGCACATTGACCCGCAACGCCCCCATCAGCATCCCGGGCACAATCTTATCGCAGTTGGGAATGCAAACAAGCGCGTCAAAACAATGGGCCCGCACCATGGATTCCACGCTATCGGCAATCAAGTCGCGGCTCGGCAGGGAATATTTCATACCCTCATGCCCCATGGCAATACCGTCACAAATGCCGATGGTGTTGAATTCAAACGGGATACCGCCCGCTTTACGAATCTGCCGGCATACCAGACGCCCAACGGCGTTCAGGTGCATGTGGCCGGGGATGATTTCGGTAAACGAGTTACAGACGCCGATAAACGGCTTATCCAAATCCTCCAGTTTGACCCCCAACGCCCGTAAAAGACTCCGGTGCGGCGCCCGCTCCACGCCGTGTTTGATCTGATCGCTATGCATGGCTTATTCCTTTCTATTGATTTCCACTGGCTACTTAGTGTATAAGAAAAGGGGTTGATGAACAGAAAAAATCGCTTGGGCCGGAAGGGAGATCTTATGTGGAAGATGCTTTTGCCAATCATGCTCCTGATCGTCTGCCTGGCGGGATGCCGCAAGCAGGATATGCGGACAGTCGTCGTGGCCGTGCCCGGCCTGAAAAATCCGGCCGGCGCACAGATCATTCAGGATGCCTTCATGCGCCAGCCGGGCATCAAGGCTATCCGGCCGGACTTTCCACAGCGCACTCTGACCGTCACCTACGATTCCATGGTCATCGCCCGGAAGAATATCGAGTTCACGATCGCCGGCGCCGGATTTGATGCCAACGATATTCACGCCCCGACCAATGCGGTCGCGGCCTTGCCCGCGGCATGCAAGTAAATGCAGAATGTAGAATGTAGAATGAAGAATGCAGAAATTCAATGTCGTCGGTGCCGGATGGTTTTGCATTGTGCTTCATTTTGCATTTTGCATTCTGCATTCTGCATTTTTCCCCATGAACGCCCTCGTTGACCAGTTTATTGACTACATCGCCCTGGAGCGGGGGTTAAGCCCCAATACGCAGACGGCCTATCGCGCCGATCTCGATAAATTCGTTCATTTTCTGGAACGCCGCAAGCTAAACACGCTGAATGCCGTGTCCCGCAAGCACGTCCTGGATTTCCTGATGGACGCCAAGGAGCGCGATCTCGGCCTCAACTCCATTTCGCGCCTGTTTGTTTCCGTCAAGATTTTTTTTCGCTACCTCCATCAGGAAGGATTGCTTAGCCGGAACGTGACGGAAGTGATGGAATCGCCGCGACTCTGGAAGGTTTTGCCCGCGACGCTCTCGTTAAAGGAAGTCGAGCGCCTGCTGGCCTCCCCGGCGGGCGACAAGCCGCAGGCCATTCGAGACCGCGCACTGTTGGAAATAGCATATGCCACGGGCTTACGCGTTTCGGAACTGTGCGGTCTGACATTGAATGACGTCCATTTTGACGCCGGGTACCTGCGGTGCGTGGGCAAGGGCCAGAAGGAACGGGTCGTGCCATTCTCGGAAAAATCGGGCGCTGTGTTGACCCAATACCTGAAACAGGTGCGCCCGCGCTTGACCACCGATCCGCTCAATCGGGTTGTGTTCCTGACGCGCGCCGGAAAAGCATTCAGCCGGAAAAGCATCTGGAAATTAGTCAAACAGTATGCCCACAAGGCGGGGATCGTCAAACCCATCAGCCCGCACACCCTGCGGCATTCCTTTGCCAGCCACCTGTTGCACAACGGCGCGCCGCTCCGGATCATTCAGGAAATGCTGGGCCACGCCGACATCGCGACGACGCAGATTTACACGCACATTGACCAGTCCCGGTTAAAAGCCATTCACGATAAATTCCACCCGCGCGCATGAGTGGATAGGCTGTAGGCAGACGCCAGACGACGGACGCCAGACGCCAGCCCGGAGAAAAAAGAAACTTTATCCGTGAAATCGGTGTAATCCGTGGTAAAAATATGTAACTTTGCGTTCTTTGCGGTTAATTTTGCTTCGCCGTTTTGACTGATGAATCAATCGCATGAAAATATTCTTTAAAAAAAATCCTTACCGGCCGCTGGAGAAACGTCTGGGCTATACTTTCCGCAACAAGGACCTGCTGGCCAACGCCCTCCTGCACCGGTCCTACCGCTATGAAAGCGCCGATATCCGGAACGACAACCAGCGCTTAGAGTTTCTGGGCGATTCCGCCCTGGGCCTGGTGGCCAGCGACTATCTGTTCCGTCTGTATCCGGATATCGAGGAAGGGCCGCTGACCTGTCTGCGCAGTCGCCTGACGAGCGGTAAAGCGCTGGCCCGCATTGGCGCCTCCATTGACTTGGGCGCCGACATCAAGCTGGGCAAAGGCGAACAGGCTTCCGGGGGCCACCAACGGGATTCCAACATTACCGACGCTATGGAGGCCATCCTGGGGGCCGCCTACCTGGATGGAGATCTGAAAGCCGTGCGCAAAATATTTAGAAGACTGTTCGTGGCGCAAATTGAAATTCATCCCGACGACAACTGGGGCGACAATCCCAAGGGGTACCTGCAGGTGCTGGCTCAACAGCGCTGGAAAACCAATCCTAACTATCGCCTGATCAAGCAGGAAGGACCGCCCCACGCACGCGTCTTCACGGTGGAGGTCTCTATCGCGGGCAAGGTTCGCGGCACTGGTCAAGGCTCCTGCAAGCGGGATGCCCAACAGTCCGCCGCGCGCCAGGCCCTGCAGAACCTGCCTCCGGCCGGCGCCGGGACCTGAATGAGTTACCAACGCGGTTCTCATATTTGGTAATATTGGAATTAACGCCCCAACTAACCCACCGTCGCTCAATCAGCTCTAAAATGGCCTCAGCATCCCTCTCCGCCAAGGCTACACCGGGACAAGAGCTGAGGTCCTACAACGGTCTCTGTAGGGCGCGCCCTTGCGTCGCGCCATTGACTGTGCCCTAACCTACGGAACTGAATCGCAGGCCTCACTCAATCTCGACTTGCATCATTATTCCTTTTGCCATAATATCAGGATGGTATGGTTAATGCTTGTTAAAGGTATAGGAATTTCAAAGTTGCTTGGTTTGTCATTCCGAACAAAGTGAGGAATCTCGTTTTGGATCAGCGCCCCTGCTGAGATCCTTCGCTTCGCTCTGGATGACATTATACTGTGATATGCGTGTTGCCAGGTAAAGTTGCCCCGTTCTTCGGAACCTAATTCATCGGTAAGGGGTCTTATGCTCGCAAGCTGAGGAAGCTATGATTAATAAATTCGGACAAACAGACGGGCTTGCCAGGCTCCGCCGACCAGGCTCCGCCAAAGGTTTCGCCGAGGCGAGGGCTATGGCGGACAAGTCGCCCAGGCAAGTCCGGCCGGCTAACGGATTCACGCTGGTTGAAGTGATGGTTTGCAGTGTTATTTTTGTCATATTTTGCGTCTTTTTTCTGAATTCGGCCTTCATGTCCATGCGATCACAGCAATTGGCCTGTGATTACTACAAGGCCATGACTATTGCCCGGAACCGGATTCAGCGCGCCACGCAATTCGAATACGACAGCATCCTGCTCATGAGTGAAAATCAGGTCCCGGTGGATGGCAAGGGGAACATTACCTCCGCGGGCATATATCGGCGAACGACACTTGTGTCCGCCTACACTAACGGGACGCCCAATTTGCTCCAGATCACGGTCCAGGTCCACTATCCCGGCGCGCGACGCAGTCTGAGCGCCAAACCGGTGGAACTGAGCACTCTGATAACCGACAATATGTAAGGTGAGACAATGCATGCCACGCGCCATTGCCGTCAATCACGGGGCTTCACCTTGGTCGAGGTGCTGGCCAGCGTCCCGCCTTCGCCCCTTCAACTTCGCTCAGGGCTTCGGTGGGCAGGCCGGCGCCTGTCGTCCGGCGTCCGTCCTCCACGGGGCTTCACCCTGGTCGAGGTGCTGGTTGCCGCCACGATCACCGTGCTGGTCATTACTGGCGCCCTTTCCACATTTATCTATGGATTGCGGTCATGGCAGGCGGAGACCGTGAAAAATGAAATCAACATTGACCTCGAAGGGGCCATGGAACGCATCCGCCAGGATCTGCGCCTTTCCAGCGTGGGTATCGGACTGATGGCCTTTTACCCCGCCAACGCCTCCGAATACACCGCCATCAGTTTTCCAATGTCAACCGTGACCAACGGTCTGCTCCAGCGGGAAGATTCCGGCAAGATCAAGTGGACCCAAACGATCATCTATCACGTTCTCCCGGGCGATCCGGACCAGCTCCGGCGCACGGTATTCAGCCCGCGATCCACCAACGCCACGCCGAGCGATCTTTATTCGCAACTGCAAAGCGTGGCCCAGGGCAACACCACCTCCGCATATCTGCAGGGCGAGAGTGTTTCCGAACAAGTCGTTTTCCAGAATCTCGTGAACCTGCGGATTCGGCCGCCCGAAATCATGTTTGACGGTTACGCCCCCTCTTACTGCAAGGCCCAAACGTTCAACTGGGGAAGCGCGGTGCTCAGCAACGGCGCTCACAACCTGCAGTTCACCATCGAGGGTCGGAACACCAATAACACCACCGGTTATAAGGTCGGCTTTGACAAGTTTTCCCTCAGCCCGAGCGCCAGCCCGCGCGAAGGCGAGATTTACCTGCCGCTCAACGGGCATCCCAAAAGCCCGTTTTATTCCTATTCCCTTTCCGGCGGCACCGTGGCGGCCCATGATATGTCCAGCAACGGCGCCTCCTGGAGCGGTAATTGCCAGTTGACTTACAATGGCGCCGCCGTCAGCAACAACATCACCTTCGTGGTGCCGAATGATCTCTGGTGCGACGCCAATTTCGACAATCCGCCGGGCACCATCGCCAGCAACGTGAGCCGGAAAACCGATGATAGTTTTGTTACCACTCATGATCCGTACATTCCCGACATTGTCATTTCGATGGACAAAGGCATAACCTGGACCGCCGAGGGATGCACGGATAGCATGACTAACACCACAAGCGTGTCGACGAACACCATTTCGCCGATCGTCAACGTCATTTACGGAGGCACCAATCCGGCCGCGGCGATCACCATGAACGGCGAATGGGTCCGAGTCAAATTCGAGGCCGGCGTCGGCGGCACAAATAAGAACCTGTATATTGAAAACGTCACTATTTCCAAACAGGACTACGGAACCAACAGAGTGCCGGGAACCACGTCCAATCTTTATTTCTATGACGCCGGGGGGGGTGCCACAATAAAAATATGGGGCGACACCTTCGCCTGGAGCGACTGGGTTACAAATTACGTCATTGACCGGGAATGCAATTATCTGGTCCAGTTTGAACTGAAAACGAGCGCCGGGATCTTCAACAACGCACGGGCCTGGTTCAACAGCACCGTCCCATTCATGTCCGCCGTGGGCGGGGTTTGGACCAATCGAATCGTTGCCCTCAGCGCGCTGGAGGTGCGGTATCCCTCCCAGGGCCTATACCGCTCCGGTATTTTCGATACGCATATTGACAATCCCGTTTACCGCGAGCTTAACTGGACCGAAGTGCAACCGTATCCGGCCGGGGACATTGACATCCGGGTGCGGAGCGGCGACAGTTTGGCCTCGATCGACGCCGCCACCTGGGTGGAAGTCGGTTATTTCCAAAACAACACGGACAACAACCTTGTCACTGCCGGTCTCCCCTCGCGCCGCTACGTGCAATATGAGGCCCTGTTCTCCATTGATTCCACAGGATTGACGGGAACCCACACGAACACGGCCATTTTGAGGGATATCACCATAGATTGGGACGCGCCGACGGGCCTGGTGGACTTGCAGGTGGATTTTGCCAAAGGCCCGGACTATGGCATTGTCAGCGCTACGGTGGATGGACAGTCATTCGTCAAAGGCCTGGAGATCGAGATGGAAATATTCAAGAAGGGTCCCTTTGGGACCAATACAGCGGTGGGCGTGATGGAAGTCCGGCCGTTGAACACGAATAAATGACACCTGCGGCAAAGCCGCAACTCAACAAACGAAGAAAAACAGTTATGGGGGGCTGAATATTTTCTGTCATTCCCGACCCGATCGGGAATCCAGAAATATTCAATACTGATACTGGATTCCCGCTTTCGCGGGAATGACAACATTGAAGCCTGAAATCGCGCCCACTCGGTGAGTGGGCCTACAGAAAACAAGGCATTTGTAGGCCGCGTGACCTCACACGGCGCATTTTGTAGAAGGCTTTTTACATCAAGAAGGGAGGGTGCTATGCGCGCACTACATCAGAATATCAAAAAGCCCCGCGCCCCGCATGATGGCCGCGCGGGCTCGGCGCTGGTCGCCGTTCTCGGCGTTTCGTTGATTCTCATGCTGGCGGGCGTCACCATGGTTGTCCTGTCGCGGCAGTCCATGCATCGGATTCAGCGAACGGTCCATTATGCGCAGGCCCAGGCGGTGGCGGAAGCCGGGATTGCCGACATGACCGCCAAGCTCGGAACCGACTATACGGCCTGGCAGAACACCAACTACACGGCGCCATTTTTTACCAACGGCGCCTATTATGTAGTAACGACCCAGCCTCAGACGAACGGCAATGTGCTCATCACCAGCGACGGCATTTACATGGGCGTCTCCAACCGGACAATTATGGAACTGCTCGGCACGGTCGAAGACTATAACAACTTGCTCTATAACACCAACGCCGCCATCATGTCCGGAGGCCCATTCACGTTATCGAGCGGCGCCGCCACGCTGCATGGCGACGTGGCCGCCAATGGCAGCGTTACGTATGGCGGGGGCGCGAGCTCGAACCAGATTGACGGGTATGTCTCAAACAACATAATCCCGCCGCTCGTGTTGCCGACTTTTAATTTCGACAGCTACCGGCAGATGGCGACCAACGGCGGCACATATTACCCGACCAACGTCACGTTGAGCGGCACGCCGATCGCGTCTCCGACAAACGGCATCCTGTATGTCAACGGCGATCTGACGATCAAACACAACAGCTCATTCATCGGCACCATCGTCGTTAATGGAGATATCGATATCAACAACAATTTCACCCAGACCAACGCTCCGAGCTGTTACGATCCCGTCAGTTCCAATATGCCGTCGCTTTTGAGCACGGGGAACATTACCTTGGGAAACAACGGAACATATTACGGGGTAATGTATGGCACGGTCAAATTTGAGGCTAATAATAACATTACGATCTATGGCGGAGTGATCAACCTTGGCGTGACGGAGATAAAAAACAAGATTACTATCTACCCGAGCGGCGGCTACCCGGTCTGGGATCCCAAGAATCCTTATGAGACGCCTTCAGCGCCGATCCCCGGCGGGTGGCTGAAATGAGGTCAGAAGTCAGCTTGTGTCACAGGTGTAATTCAACTGGCTTTGCTGGACATGGCCTGCTATATTCCGAAGCACTTTGAACACGCATCCGGGGATAAAGCCCCTGTAGAGAGTCGCGAGCAAGGCGACCGAACAGTCGAAGGAACCATGACACTGCACAGCATAGAGATTTCGCAGGAGCAGATTGCGGCATTCTGCCGCGCGAACGGCATCCGGCGACTGGCCCTGTTCGGCTCCGTTCTTCGCGACGACTTCCGGCCTGAGAGCGACGTTGACGTGCTGGTTGAGTTCCAGCCCGGCGTCCGGGTGGGTTTGGCGTTCATCAGGATGCAGGACGAGCTTTCGGCTATTCTCAGCCACAAGGTGGACCTGAACACACCCGGCAGTCTGAGCAAGTACTTCCGGGACAAGGTCTTGAAGGAAGCGGAGACGCTTTATGTCGCGGCATGACGATACCATCACCCTCAGGCAGATGCTCGACTACATCGAAGAAGCCAGCGCCCTCGCACAGGGGCGGATGCGCGCGGACATTGAATCCGACCGCATGTTCTTTCTCGCGCTGTTGAAGCTGGTCGAGATCGTCGGCGAAGCCGCCACCCGCGTTACGGAAGCCACGCAGACCGCGCACCCCGAGATTCCCTGGCGGGAGATCATCGGCACCCGCAATCGCCTCATTCACGGTTACGACGCCGTTGACTACGACATCCTTTGGGATATCGTAACGGCGGACTTCCCGCCGCTGGCGGCTCAGTTGAAACGGATTCTACCGGACGCTCCGGCGCAGAAATGAGGCCCAGCATGGCGAGCAAGACCGAAAAGACGATCCGGGGAACCACGGCGGGTGGCTGAAATGAAGGCAGAGGTCAGAGATCAGTAGCCGGAATTCAGTTAAACGAAAGAGTTTTGCAATTAACTCAGTCTACAGCCTACAGTCTATCCACCTTGTGAAAGCAGCTATAAACGGGGATTAATCTGTTTCCAATCCTGCCCATGAAAGCGTATAGTATAACAAAAGCAGGAGGAATGCTCATGACCACAGCTACGATCAATATGAAACTGGATGCAGACACGGCCAGCATCTTTACGAAGGCACCGGTAGAGGACCGCAATAAACTCTGTGCCCTGTGGAGCGTGTTGTTGCGGGAATATAAGGCGGCACCCATGCCGTTAAGCAAGCTTATGGACCAGATCGGCGCCGGGGCAAAGGCACGCGGGTTCACTGCCGACAAACTGGAATCCATCCTTGATGCCGACTAAACCGCTCTATGTCTTCGACGCCAACGCTATCATCAGTGCGTTGTTGCTGTCGGATTCTTGAACTTGCCCATGAGGCCCAGGCTGCATGCATCGTCACGGGTGACAAGGATTTGCTCGATCTCCATCCGTATCAAGGCATTGCCATCCTGACTCCCAGACAGTTCCTCGATGCTCCCCTCAGTGTCTGAAAAAGTCTCTGTCTTTGTCAGTTCTTGAGCCTGTTAAAAGCTGCATCTCTTTTCAGCCGCCATGTCCACCGACCTGTCCGTCATAGCCTAAAGGGCGACGGCCAGGGTTCTTGCAAGCGGGATGCCCAACAGTCAGCCGCGCGCCAGGCCCTGCAAGCCCAGGGATACCCCCGATTTGTGAATAATCAACGCATGTAGTGTCAGGATGAATTGGCCCCCGGCAATGTTCTACTCGCCTAATCGAGCGAAACACCGGATTTTTCCAACTGGTCAATCCGCTCTTTCGAGAGCGTGTTTTCGGCGTTCGGATGTTCTTGGGCCTCCTTCCGGAGATTCCGGATAACCTCCTTCCGGCCTTCTTCCCTTTGCCGCATGAGTTCGAATTCTTTGGAAATATCGGAAGTTCCGCCGAATGCCGAGGGCGCCGTTTTGACCGTCGGCGATGCCGCTTCAACTGGCATGGCCTCCCTTGAACTGGGAGTGGCCGGCGCCGCGGCCTCCGGCTGATC
>JBDRSI010000239.1:0-2485 GCA_043825055.1 Verrucomicrobiota bacterium | reverse complement strand
CAAAGCGGTTGTTTTACGTTTTCCGCATCACCCCCCCTCTCTAGACTCGATGTAAATCGTTCATCAACCGATTTTTCCTTGACAAATCCCAAAGGATTATGTATCATATAGCAGAACAACCGTTATCATTATAGGCCTAAGCGTTCTCCGTGTCAAGTGTTTTTTGTCTTTAATTATACTATGTTATCATTTTTGTTCAAAAAACATCCGTTTTGTTCAAAAAGACATCCGTCTCAGGCGCTATAGCAATTCAGCGGAGATCATTACATGACGACAGCCTCAAGCAAGCTGGCCATTGAGGGCGGCAATCCCGTTCGGGCAAAGCCTTTGCCGGCAGCGTATCTTGGCACCCAGGTCATGGGGCAGGAAGAACTCGCGCTGCTCACTGAAGTGATTGAAAACCGTCTCCCGTTTCGTGACTACGGCGACGGTACGCCGCATATGGTCAATGATTTTGAATCGGAAGCGCGAAGTTATTTTGGCGCGCCCTATGCTTTGGCAACGGCGACAGGCAGCGGATCGTTCTTCTGTGCCATGGCCGGGTTGGGTATTGGACCGGGTGATGAAGTTATCATTCCATCCTTTGGCTGGTATACTGACTTCGAGGCGCCGGTGCTGTTAGGGGCATTGCCCGTATTTGCGGATATAGACCGATCCCTCAACTTGGACCCCGATGATTTTGAGCGACGTATCACCGCCAACACAAAGGCGGTGATATTAATTCATTATCAGGGCGGCACCAATGATGTGGACCAAATTCTGGAGATCGCACGCAGTCATCAGATTAGCGTGGTGGAAGATTGCGCGCAGGCGTGCGGCGTTACGTACAAAGGCCGTAAGGTCGGTTCTTTGGGAGATGTGTCCTGTTTCAGCTTTCAACAGAACAAGATCATGAGTACTGGCGATGGGGGACTGCTGCTCGCCAAAGATCCCGTAGTGTTTGAACGCGCAGTGCGTTTCCATGACCTCGGGTTTGTGCGCAAGGCGTTGCGTGCCCAGCTTGACGACCGTCTGGAAGAACAAGATTTTTGTGGGTGCCAGCTTCGCATGAACGAGTTCACGGGCGCCGTTGCGTTGGCGCAACTGAGAAAACTGGACACGGTCATTCTGGGGCCTACGCGGAAACATTGGCGATTCCTCAGAAAACAAATCGCCGAGGGTTGCCCTGATATAAGCTTTCGCCGGAGCGGAGACGCCAACGGAGACGCCGGCATTGCGTTCTATATGGATATGGAGACGCCCGAGCGTTGCGAATGGTTCACGAAGGCCTTGTTCGCCGAAGGGATTCGCATCGGCCCCTCATCCGGGTGCTGCAATCTTCTCGGCCAGGACATGGTTCAAAATAAACGGCAGGTGCATCCGAAATTGCCTCCGTTTGGCAAAGGTTGGCCCGGTGAACGTGTTGAGTACAAACCGGAACAATGTCCCAATACGGAGAAGCTTCTAAAGAGCCTGGTCTGTGTTGCTCTGGCCCCATCTTTCACGGATGATGAGGTTGAGGATATCGCGAAGGCAATCCGGAAAGTATGGCGGCTGAGACCAAAAGAACTCTGGTCCGGGAGTGGAGTCTAATGCGCAAATCACGGAAGCGAAGATTTTTGTTCGTGGCGTACACCGCGTCAGTCGCCGCGGTGGCTCTGACTCTGGCTGGTTGTGCCAACTGTCCACAGTCTGATATTTTCTCCGCGCCATACGCGGTGGTGTACGTGAATGAAGCGCCGGTAATTGACGGAAAACTCGACGATCCGGCCTGGCAACAAGCCGCGGTGTTGGATACCTTTTACGAATTCGGAAAAACCGCCGTGAGGTTCCCCGGCGACGTTAAAGCCATGATCGTGTGGGATGCCGAGAACCTTTACTTCGGTATCACGGTCAAGGACAAGGATATCTTTGTCGCCTCCAGGGGACGCGACCCAAAGGTCTGTGGGTCGGACGCAGTTGAACTCTTTCTCAAGCCTCCGGTCGTAACGGAGTACGAAACGGAGCTTTATGAGTTCGAGTTCAACGCCTGGGAAGCAATCTGGGATATCCACTACCTTGGGTGTGGCGGCGGATCGGCAGCCGTACGCTTTTCGGCCGACTATAACCCGGCCATCGTCTGCAAGGCCACACACACCGGCACGATAAACAATGGGCTCGACAAAGATGAAGAATACACCGTCGAGGTATCCATACCGCTGAGTGCGTTCTCGCACGCCGTGCCTGATGGGGTGAAGCCGGGTGATGTGTGGAAGTTCAACGTTGCGGGGTATGACTTCTCTGTTTATCGCCGCAATCCGGCTCTGTTCACGACGATGCCCGGCAAGGCAAGTGGATTTTCACAGTACGAATTATTTACTCAGATGAAGTTTATGCCATTTGAGAACGCTCTTCCTTCACGATGATGCATTATGCCAAGGGGACTCTGAAAACGGCTTCTTTGAATGTTGGCACAATCGGATGCGGTGTTTGGGAAAGAATCATGCAACCCATATCAACGCGCATC
>JBDRSI010000238.1:0-3582 GCA_043825055.1 Verrucomicrobiota bacterium | reverse complement strand
TGGCGCTCAGGTATGCCAACGACTTGACGCCGCGATAGTCCGTCCCTTCCACCACACCTTTCTGGCCGAGGACAAGCTTCACCGCCGGCACTTCCGTCTGGCTCAAAGGGATGCGCAGCTTCAGCGCCGTGTCCTTCTGGTGGCGCAATTCGTTCAGGAAGAGCACGTTCTCGCCGTCGCGCTGGACGAGGAGGGTCTCGGCGGTGCGGCTGGATGTAGGCCACGACTGGATCAGGGGATAGAGAAACTGCCCGGCGTCGACTCGAAGGACGGCCACGCCCACCGGCTTGGCGGCTGTGCCGTCCTTTTCAAATAAAGGCGCGACGATTTCGAGATAGACCGCCGGATCGCCGGGGTGGGCGTGGAGGTCGGTCAGCACGGGCCGCCGCTCGCGCCACGCCAGCGCCATGGCTTGCTTCTCCTCCTCGTGGAGCAGGCTGGAATGGCCGCTGTTGCTCAAGCGCGCCTTACCGCTCGTGTCCAGCAGCAGGATGTCGTGATAACGGTAGTTCTTTTGCAGCGAGCGGAACAAAACGAGGATTTTTTCGGAATCCTCCGCTCCCGGCGCCGCCAACCAGTGCCTCACCCCTCCAATGAAGAACGCGTTATCCATGAGCACAGCGGCGTCCCCCATCCGCTCGGCCCGCCAGGCGGCGATCTGTCCCACCTTCAATTGCGTAATGGTCTGGAGTTGTGCCTCGGCGTCCTGCCGATTTTGTTGATGCGCGGTGCGGTAGAACCGGACGCCTCCGGCCAGCACGACCGCCAGCACCAGCCCAAAGGCCGTCATCAGCCAGCGAGGAAATGAGTTCTTGTGCGTCACGATCCCGATCCTTTCCGCCAAATCGGCGGGTATTTCGGCTCCCGCCCCAGTTCCTGGCACAGGGCGTTGACTTCTTCTTTTATTTCGATGATCCGCTGCTCGCGGCCCACCATGGCCTGGTTGAACTCCTCCAACGCCGTCGTGCGTTCCTGGAGTTCCTTCTCGACCTGCTTGTGCTCGGTGATATCAATGGCATAGTGCAGATATGTGTCGGCCTCGCTGGGCACCCACCAGGCATCCCACATCCGGCCAAAGGCCGTGACCTCGGTATGGGTTGGCTCATTGGCCAACAGCGCAACGTCGGCCAGGCAGAACGTACAGTGCGTGCCGTCGGGTGGTTGCGTCCCATGCTGCTCGAAGTACTGCCGGTCCGCCGGGGGGATATACTCACAGCGGCCGAAGGATTGCCAGCAGTACCTGCCCACGGCTACCCCCATCTCCCGAGCGATGCGGTTGACGGCCACCACGGTCCGGTCGCGGCGAATCAGCATCGCCGGATGGAGCAGGCTATCCAGCAAGAGCTCGTTGCTGCGCGCACTCTGCGCCAGCGCTTCCTCTGCCTGCTTGCGCCTGAGGATATCCCACATCCTATTGGTCAGGATGGTGAGCGCAATGCTATCTGATTCAGTATAGTCGCTGGACTTGTTGGCGGCGGCGGCCACCGCCACAATCCTTTCGCCGTCAAAAATAGGCACTGAAAGGAGTCGCTCAATCGGCACATGGCCGGCGGGATAGCCTTTTTTGTCGGGCGCATCGGCATAGGCGTTGACGATGACCGGCTGCCGCTGCCGGACACATTCGCCCCACAGCCCCGCTTCGGAAATTGGGAAGTGCATGGGCCTGGTTTCAATCGCACACTGCGCCAGCGCACCTTTTGACCAGGCGTGGAGGGTCATCACGGCTTCGGCCTGGTCCATCAAGCCGATAAACGCAAACTGGCTTTGGATCGTTTTCGTAATGGCCTCCAGCACAAAATCCAAAAGCTGGTCTGGTGGGGCGTCCATCAGCTTGTGCAGTTCCAGTTGAGCTTGCAGCCGCACCGCTTCAAGTTCGAGCATCTCCTCGGCCTGCTTGCGCTTGGTGACGTCATGCAGAAATACTACGAATATCCCGCCCTGAACATTCAGAAACTGCGTCGTCACTTCCAAGTCCATGAAGCTGCCGTCTTTTCGGCGATGCCGCGTCTCGAAACAGTCTGCGCCTCCTTGCCGGATGATCCGCTCGATATGCTCGCGGGTCTCTTGCGGGGTTTCCGCCGCCTCGATGTCAGATATACGCAGGCGCAGCAATTCGTCACGCGAGTACCCGCTCATGACGCAATAGGCGTCATTGACTTCACACAGTCTGCCCGCTCGATCCGCAATCCAGAATCCGTCCGCCGCTGTCGTCAGAATGGCCTTGTACATCTGCTCGCGCTGCTTGATCTTGGAGATGTCCCGGGCGATGGAAAACACCATGGGGCGGCCGCCGAGTTGGAAGTGTCGCGTCGAAATCTCCACCGGAATGCGGCACCCGTCTTTGGCGCAGTGGACCGCTTCGAATACGGCTTGTCCCGATTCCCGCAACGTCCTGATCACATCCGGCGCATTAGGGACCGACTCCGGCGCGTCCAAGTCCGCCGGCGACATTCGCAGGAGTTCCTCGCGGGAGTAACCGAGCCGCGCACAGGCTATATCATTGACCTCAAGAAAAGGGCTTGCCGCGCTTTGATCGTTCCACTCATGCACGAAAACGGCATCGTTGGCGCTGTTGAAGAGAACCCGCCAATGCTGCTCGCTCAGGCGGAGCGCTTCTTCGTTGCGTTTGCGTACGGTGATGTCGCTCATCACCGTACGGTAAACGGACGTGCCGTCGGCGTCCTGCGCGGCGGTGGCCTCGATTCGCGCCCAGAACGGATCAGCGTCGGCGCGCAGTATCCGCAACTCGCACACCTGCGGTGCGCCGGTTTCAAAGAGCTGTTTGTGGTGCCGGTAGTAGATGTCCTGATCTTCGGGCAGGATTAAGCGGGCCAGCGGTTGTTTGACCAGCGCGTCCCGGGCCATGCCCAGCAGCGTCGCGGCGGTGAGGTTGGCCTCCAGGATCAGCCCCTTGCCGTTGAGGGTGCAATAGCCCACCGGAGAGAAATCGTACAGCTCGAAGTACCGCGCCCTCGCGGCGTCCAGTTCCGCCCGGGACCGGCGCAGTTCCTCGTTCTGCATTTCCAGCTCGATCTGGTGCACCCGCAGCTCATGGAGCGCCTGCCAGATTTCCTCGGGCGACAGGGACTCCAGGTTTTCGTGCCCCATGTCTCGGGCCTTTTCTTCGGCCCGTTTGCGCAGGTCCTGGGCTGAGTCCACTTGGGGTGAGCCTGTGGCAACCGCCACAGGGTCCGTGGGAGCCTTTGGCCCTTCATTTTTGGTTGTCATACTGCGCCTCCTTGAAGGATAATGTCCAATACTGATTGGCCATGGACCCACAAAGATTCTCTCATAAAGTGGTCGATAATCATCACAAAGGGATGAAAAAGAAAACTGCCACTCAAGGCCCCTGTCAGGACCCATTTCCATATAATTCTCGACCCCACAGAAATTTCCTTTCCCCAATTAAAATTTTGCCATTAGCGACGACCTCCGCATGCTGTAAAAGATTAGAGGTTGTGCCGTGGGTTTCACATAACTTTGCTAATGTGAAACATTGATAGTCTCAAGCATACCAGAGGCATTCTCAAGTATTTAATATAATTAACTCAAGTTTCGCACCCCTGAAATGGCGTGAAACCT
>JBDRSI010000237.1:0-10551 GCA_043825055.1 Verrucomicrobiota bacterium | reverse complement strand
GGATGCGGTCCACCCGGCGGCACTGGAAAAGTTGGTGCTGGCGGCCGTCGAGGGCGCGCTGGAAGCGGCAAAAAAAATGAGCGCCGATGACATGCAGGCAATGATGGCCGACATGGGCATGCCGAATATTCCCGGATTATGAAAACATTTCCGCCCCTTGATAAAGCGATTCTATGTTTCAGCAAACTGCCGGGCATTGGCCGCCGCTCGGCGGAACGCCTGGCCATGAAACTGGTGAGTGATCAGGCTGGACTCCTCAAGGACTTGATCGTAGCTCTGCAGGGAGTGGCCGAGCAGATTGGGTGCTGTTCGCGGTGCGGTGCATTGACCTTGCGCGACCAGGATCCTTGCCGGTTTTGTACCGATGCCACTCGGGATGGCGCTGTTCTGTGCGTGGTGGAAGAACCCTCCGATGTCCTGCAGATTGAAAATGCGGGCGGCTATCGAGGGCGCTATCATGTGCTCATGGGCAAGCTGTCGCCCATGCAGGGTATTGGAACCGATCAGCTCCGTCTGGATGCTTTGGCATTGCGCCTGAAATCGGAGCCGATTCAAGAAGTGATTTTGGCGCTTAATGCGGATGTGGAAAGCGAGGCCACGGCAAACATGATCCGCGATCTGCTGGCCGGGTGTGCTGTCAAACTGACGCGGCCTGCCATGGGCATTCCCGCCGGCAGTGGCATTGCTTATTCGGATGCCGTTACCCTGGCGCGCGCCATAAGCAGTCGTCAGCCGTTCTGATGCGCGGTTGTTTTATGAACCCATCATTTGAAGACAATTTAGCCGAAGTTCGCCGCCGCATTCAGGCCGCCTGTGAAAGGGTGGGCCGCCGTCCGGAAGAGGTGCGCGTCTTGGCGGTTTCCAAAACCCGCGGTCCGGATTGCATTCGGGAAGCCGCCGCCGGCGGCCTGATGGATTTCGGTGAAAACCGCGTGCAGGAAGCCAAGCAGAAAATTCCATTGTGTCCGACCGCCTTGACCTGGCATCTGATTGGTCATCTGCAGACGAATAAAGTCAAGGATGCGGTGAACCTGTTTCACTTTATCCAGACGGTGGATTCGTTGAAACTGCTCCTGGCTATTGAGACCGCCGCTGAGGCGGCGGGACGCGTCATGCCGGTTTTCCTGGAAGTCAATGTTTCGGGCGAAAGCAGTAAATTCGGGCTTGCCCCGGAGGCCGTGCCGGGCATATTACAGGCGGCTAATGGTCTGCAGCGGGTGGAAATCCAGGGATTATTGACCATGCCGCCGCTGGCGGAGGATCCGGAGCACGCGCGTCCATTTTTTCATACCCTGCGGGAGCACCGCGACCGCTGGCGGCAGGAAACGGGCTTTGAACTGCGCGAGTTGTCCATGGGCATGTCCCATGATTTCGAGGTTGCCGTAGAGGAAGGCGCCACGTGGATTCGGTTGGGTACAATTTTATTTGGTAAAAGGAATATGCCATGAACGCGCCTTCTTCACAGGAATGGATCCTGACCTTTGTCGGAGCCGGTAATATGGCCGAAGCCCTGGTCCACGGAATTGTCCGGGCGAAGCTTCTGCCGTCCCAGCGCCTGCGGGTGACGGACACGGAGCGGCGCCGCCGGGATCATTTTCAGGCAACCTTTGGTATTGCAGGGTTCGAGCGCAATGTGGACGGTGTCCGGGGGGCGCAGACCGTAGTGCTGGCGGTCAAACCGTCTGTCATGGCGGAGGCGGCATCGGAGATCGGAGCCGCGCTTGACCCGGGAGCGTTGGTCATCAGTATTGCGGCCGGCATTTCCACGCGCTGGCTCGAACAGCGATTGCCCAAGGGAACGCGGATTGTGCGCGTGATGCCCAATATGCCGGCCTTGGCGGGAGCAGGTGTTTCGGTGTATTGTCTGGGTAGCCGGGCGACCGAAGACGATGCGAAACTGGTGGAATCCATGTTTCAATCGGTTGGTGTGGTGATGCGGCTGGATCAAAAGCACTTGGATGCGGTAACCGCCTTGAGCGGCAGCGGACCGGCCTATGTTTTTTTCCTGGCCGAATTCATGATGCAGGCGGGCTATGAAATGGGGCTTGACCACGCAACGGCCAAAACGCTGACGCTGGGTACGATCCGCGGCGCAGCGCGTCTGCTGGAGGAGACTGGGCAAGAGCCTGAGGAATTACGGCGACGGGTCACGTCCAAGGGCGGCACCACGGCGGCGGCCATGGACGTGCTCGAAACCGGCCGTGTGAAGGAAATATTTGTCAAGGCCATCAGGGCGGCACAGAAACGATCGCGGGAATTGTCTGAGAAAATGGTTAATGGCTCGCCATCCCGCGCGGTGCGGGACTAACGCGCTTGTCCGCCGTAGCTTCTTAGCGAAGGCAGATGACGCCGCGGACCGCACCGTCACCCCCCTTCGCCTGGGGGGCTCCGGGGGACACGCCGGTGCGGCTACGGAAAACAAAATGAGATTGCAAATATACATTCGTTTTATCGGTTTAGGATTTGTGCTTTGGGTACTGGGGGCACTGTCGGCGAGGGCGGAGCCGAATCAGGGCCTGGCCGCAACAAACAAGCTGTCCGTGGCCGCGACGAATCAACCGGCCCAGGCCGCGACCAATCGGCCTGCCCGCAATGCTACGCATAGCGTTGCAGGCGGGCCGGCCCTGTGGTTTCCGGTCGGGGAGCAGATATTTTATAAAGTCCAGTGGGGCGTCTGGATAGTGGCCGAAACCAAAGTCGCCAGCGAGTATATCGAGGAAGACGGGCGCGAACTGCTCGCCATCCGGGTAACGACCCGCACCAAAAGTATCCTGTCCGCATTTTATCCCGTGGACGATTTCATTGAAAGCGTGGTAGACCCGGTTACTTTCCTGCCAATCCGCTTCACCAAGCGGCTCAGTGAGGGACGCTACCGCCTGCACGAAATCACGACCTTCGATCACAAGGCCCGCACGGCGCACTGGCGGCACCTGCTGAAAAACGACAGCAAGGATTTTGCCATTGATGCTGATACGCGCGACCTGATCAGTTACATGTTTTACATGCGCTCGCAGAAATTTGAGCCTAATAAGCATTATGATTTTCGCGTCATGGCGGATGAAAAACTCTACGATCTCCTGGTGGAAGCCCGCGATATCGAAATTTTGAATATCGGTAATTATGCCAAAATCCGTGCTTTGAAGCTCGACCCCGAGGCTAAGTTTCACGGCTTATTTGTCCGCGTTGGCAAACTGGAAGTCTGGATTTCGGATGACGAGCGCTGTCTGTGTGTCCGCGCCACAGCCAAAGCGCCGGTGATCGGAACCATCCGATTGCTGATTGACCGGGTCGAGGGCCCCGGCGAAGATTACTGGACGCATCCGGGTAATACAAATTACACGCAAAAAGCGCGCTAACCTGACCTATTCATGAAAATTTCAGTTTTCATGAATAGGTCACCCGAAGGGCTTCGACGTGAGCCCTTCGACGGGTTCGACAGGCTCACCGCAGGCAGGCTCAGGGCTCGTGCTCAGGGTTAGCCTTGAGCAAGCCCCGATCGCGAAGAGCATCGGGGCGCGTCGAAATTTCAAAGCCATTGGCTTTGAAATGCTTGTGAATGAAAATGTGGTTTTCATGAATAATGCAGGCTAACCCCGCGGAGGGCCAACAGAGTGAAAAATGATATTCAATGGGCACGCTCGCTGGTGGAGCGATTTGCCCGGCAGAAAATCATGGTGATCGGCGACATGATGCTGGATCGCTATATTTACGGTGCGGTGACCCGCATTTCACCCGAGGCGCCTGTGCCGGTGGTGCGGGTCATAGACGAGAAAAATATGCCCGGCGGCGGCGCCAACGTGGCGCGTAATGTGCGCGCCCTGGGTGGGCGTGTATATATGCGCGGCGTGGTGGGGCGTGATGCGACCGGCAATGATTTGTTGCATGTCCTGAAAGAGGACCGCGTTTGCACGCGCGGGGTAATTCGCTGTGCCGGCATTCACACGACCGTGAAAACGCGCATCCTGGCCGAGCGTCAACAGGTTGTGCGGGTGGATTGGGATGATCGACTCCTGCTGCCGACCAAGGTTCGGAGCACTTTTTGCGCCGGGTTGTCCACTGCCCTGCGTTGCATGTCGGGCGTGATCATAGCGGATTATGCCAAGGGCACCATCGGGCAAGATGTCGTGAATGCCGTCATGCGCTCGGCGCGGCGGAGCGCCATTCCCGTGGCGCTGGATCCCAAGGAAAATGACACCCTGAAACTGCCGGGACTGACCGTGGCAACCCCAAATCGCAAGGAAGCGTTTGCGCTGGCCCGTCTGCCGGAACAGCCGCCCCGCGCCAATCCCTTGAAGGATCAGCCCCTATTGCGGGTGGCCGCTATTCTGTTGAATAAATGGAAGCCGGCGTTCCTGCTGATTACGCTCGGTGTGCAGGGGATGTTGCTGGTGTCCCGGAATCGCCCCCCACGCCATGTTGCCACCGTGGCGCGCGAAGTGTTTGATGTGAGCGGTGCCGGCGATACCGTGATTGCTACCCTGCTGTTGGCGCTCTCCGCCGGCGCGGATTACGAAGCAGCCGCCGAACTGGCCAATTGCGCCGCCGGCGTTGTCGTCGGCAAGCTGGGTACGGCTACCTGCACCGGACGGGAACTGCTGGATTACCTTGACATGCTGACCAACACCGGAGTGCAAACGAGCCGCCGATCCTGACGCAACCGGGCCGATTGATGTCCGCCTGTAATGGCTTCCAGACGTTGCGTCTGACCAGGATTAAAATAATGCGCTCAATTCTGTTTCCATCTGCGTTGCATAATCATTGACAACGCGGGAACTTGGTGTAACATATTGTGCAGGGTAGAATGGTATGCAAGGGTCTGTAAAACAGGCGCGCGATACAAGAGAGGAGCCGGTATGCAACGTTTTATCTGTGATGTCTGCGGATACGTGTACGATCCCAAGCTGGGCGATCCGGAGCACGGCGTCCAGCCCGGAACACCATTTGACCAGGTGCCGGCTGACTGGGTCTGCCCGGAATGCGGTGTCGGTAAGGATCAGTTTTCGCCGGAATAATAAGAAATTGAGTGATTGAGCGATTCAGAGATTGAGTGATTGGAGAAGAAATTAATTGATTAAGTGAGTCGGTGATTGAGTGATTGAAGAGTGGATTTTTATGAAATCGTTAAATCACTGAATCACTAAATCGCTTAATTGCTTCAACGGAGGATCCCATGGAGTTCAAAGGCAGTAAGACGGAACGGAATATATTGACGGCGTTTGCGGGCGAATCCCAGGCGCGCAATCGTTACACATATTTTACCGGCCAGGCACGCAAGGACGGCTTCATCCAGATCGCCGATGTGTTCGAGGAAACCGCCAACCAGGAACGCGAACACGCCCACCGGCTGTTCAAGCTCCTGCAGGGCGGTGTGGTGAAAATCGAAGGTTCGTTCCCGGCGGGCGTGGTGGGCACGACTCTGCAGAACTTGAAGGCCGCCGCCGCCGGCGAACATGACGAATGGTCGGAAATGTATCCGGGCTTTGCCAAAATCGCCCGTGCAGAAGGTCTTGAGCCGATTGCCAAAGTTTTCGATGCCCTGGTGGTGGCGGAGCGCCAGCACGAAAAGCGCTACCTGGGCTTTGCGGCCAATGTGGAAGAGGGCACGGTCTTTAAAAAAGACAAGGAAGTCGTGTGGCGTTGCCGCAACTGCGGCTATCTGCATAAAGGCAAAGAGGCGCCCCAGGTCTGCCCGGCCTGCGCCCATCCCCAGGCCCATTTCGAACTGCTGGCGGAGAATTGGTAAAACACAAGGAGAATGCCCATGCTGAATCAAAAAATGGTGGATGCCCTGAACGGCCAGATGAGCAACGAGTTTTATTCGGCCTACCTGTACCTTTCGATGTCGGCGGCTTCCGCCGCGTAATTCTGTGAAAAAGATCCGTACCTGCCAGATCGTAGTCGTTGCGCTTATGGGCTGGACCTGCCTGGTGATGGCGGCTGATCCTTTTCAAGTGTCCGTCCAGCTGGTGTCGTCCAGTTCGCCCTCCGCCAGAACAGACCCCACTACGCTCAAGGAGCTACGAGGGGTAAGCGACGGACTGCGTACCGTAGCGGGACGACAGACCCCGCAAAACACTGGGCAAGTGTTGTCTGTGCATGTGGAAGTTCCGGACCATCACAAGTTGTATGCCGATCAATTCCGCGTCGAAGTTCCCGCGCCCGCCCGTCTGATTCCGCGCTTCCTACCGACGCCGGAGAAGCAGACCGATCCTTTGAGCGGATCGAATACGCTCGTTTTCTCACGCGCCTTCAATGCTCTGTATTCCATTGAAAACCTGACCACTAATCGTTTGCCGGTCACCGTGTGGTGGCAGGGATGTAATGAGACCGTTTGTTTTTTGCCGGCGTCTGAAACATTCATGGTTTTATGGACAGACCCTTCTTCGCCAAGGCTTCCTCCTTCGCCACGACTCCCCGAGAGGTCGGGGCTACGGTGGACAAGTCTGCGGGCAGGCCGGGAGTCATCCGTGGGCACCGTTCCTGTCGCAAATGCTACGGCTTTTGCATCCACAATACTCGCCGATTGGCGACCCGCCGATTGGCGCGCGCTGACCAACCGGTTTGTGCTGGTCGCTCAGCGGGCCGGGTATCTCTCATCGTCGGAACTGCTTTCGTTTCTGGAATCGGCGCAAGGGCAGGGGGGCGTTGCGCCGGAAGGGCCCCTGGACCGCTGGTTAAAACGGTCGCTGTGGCTTTCGATCCTGATCCTGCTTGTGGGTGGACTGGCATTGAACCTGACGCCCTGCGTATTGCCGATGATTCCCGTCAACCTGGCAATTATCGGCGCCGGGACTGGGGCGCGGTCGCGCCGGTACGGGGCCGGGCTGGGTGCGCTGTATGGATTGGGCATGGCCGCCACTTACGGCATCCTGGGTCTGCTGATTGTGCTTACCGGCTCAAAGTTCGGTGCAATCAACGCTTCGCCTTGGTTTAATGTGAGTGTCGCGTTTCTGTTCGCGGTTCTGGCGCTGGCCATGTTTGACGTCTATGCGATTGATTTTTCCAGGTTCCAAGGGCGTGTTAACACGATTGTCATTGGTGGCGGCGCGCTGGTGATTGTCGCCTTGGGCGGGCTGGCCGCGATTCTTGCGGGTGCCTGCGTGGCGCCGGTGGTGCTCTCGGTGCTTTTGCTTTCGGCCAGTCTGTATGCCCAAGGCCACGGCGCCGCTCTGCTGTTGCCCTTTATCCTCGGCTTGGGCATGGCCTTGCCGTGGCCGCTGGCTGGCGCGGGTCTGGCTTGTTTGCCCAAGCCGGGCCGCTGGATGGAACGCATCAAACACGGGTTCGGCGTCCTGATCCTGCTGATAGCCGTCTATTACGCTTATACGGGACTGACGATCTGGCGGTCACCACCGCTGGGGCGGTCACCACCGCTGGGGCGGCAACCGCCGCCAAGCGGCGCGCGCGAGGGATGGCTGACCAGCCTGTCTGACGCACTGGCTCTGGCAGACCGGGAGCAGAAGCCGGTCTTCATTGATTTCTGGGCCTCATGGTGTAAAAATTGTCACGCCATGGACGCAACGACTTTTCGGAACGCGCAGGTCCGTCAGCATTTGAAATCGTTTGTCAGGGTCAAGGTCCAGGCCGAACATCCCAATCAGTCGCCCGACCGGGATATCCTGGACGCATTTGGCGTGATGGGCTTGCCTACGTATGTTGTGCTCAAGCCCAACCAGTGAGTTTTTGAAAACTAAACGTAAAAAGCATTCCTGTCCCGATTGCCGCGTAGTGGTGCGCGGATACGCGTTGTGCCGTGTGCAGGGCTTGATTTGCTGAGTAGATACGATTATTTAACAAAAAAAAAAGGATGCAACCATGAGTCACCGCGTAATCTTCGGTAAAACCGGTTTGAGCGTGTCTCCGGTCTGTTTTGGCACGTGGCAGTTGTCCCCCCGCTTCTGGGGCGACCAGTCCAAGACCGACATCCTGGCCGCCATGCGCAAGGCGCTCGACCTCGAAATCAACTTCTTCGACACGGCCGACGCCTACGGCGACGGTTACGCGGAGACCGTGTTGGGCGAATTCATGGCCGGCGTTCGCCGTAACTCGATCATTCTGGCCACCAAGGTCTTCAACCATTTTAACTTGGACGCCAGCCGCTACCCGGACCTCTCACCCACCCACATCGTGGAGCGGTGCGAGGCGTCTCTGAAGCGCTTGCGGACGGACTACATCGACCTCTATCTGCTGCACTTCTTCGATCCGCTTACGTCGCTCGCGGACGTGGCCGAGACGATGGAGCGCCTGCGCCAGCAGGGCAAAATCCGGCACTACGGCGTGAGCAACCACACGCTGGAACAGTTCCGCGCCGCGCGGGTCTTCGGCGCGTTCAATGCCGCCCAGCCGTTTTACAGCCTGCTCGACCTGCGCATCGAAGCGGATTTCCTCCCGTACTGCCTGACGGAGAATGTCGGCGTCATGATTTATTCGCCCATGCACATGGGCCTGCTCACCGGCAAATACAAGGGGCACGAAACCTTCACCGACTTTCGCAAGGGGCATTCCGACTTCCAGGGCGAGCGCTTCCGCAAAATCACCTCCGCCGTCCAGGGGCTGAAACCGATGGCCGACAAGTACGGCCTGTCGCTTTACCAGCTCATCCTGGCGGCCACGCTCATGCACCCGGCCATCCAGTCGGCCGTTACCGGCATCAAGACCCCGGACCAGATCGTCGAGGCGGCTGGGGCCATGGGGAAAGAGATTGAAAGGAGCGACTATTTTGCCATACGTTCTGCCCTTGCCATCGATGGCGTCACCAAAGTCAAAGACGCCGCCGGCAAAACGAAGTGATGGAAGGCCATCAGGAATTCAAAAGACATCTGTGGTTAATCTTTTCATGCAAACCAAAATATTCCAGCACACGGACGATTTGACGGCGGCGCTGGTTGATCTGTTGGCGCGTTATTTCAAATTGGCGTTACCGGTGCCGCATGTGGTGCTGTTGCCCGGCGGCCGCACTCCCCGTGGGTCCTATCAACAGATAGCCCAACCCCCCCCCTGTCCCGTGGATGGTAACACGCGCATCCTGCTGAGCGATGAGCGCCTGGCGCCGATCCGGTCGCCGGAAAGTAATTATGGGCAGTTGCGGCCAATGCTCAAGGCCTTGCACATTCCTGTCCCTCACATCCTGCGGGTTTTTTGACATTCCATCAACAGGGAGCGGTTATGAACAACATTCCGGAAAAGGATCGAAACATTTTACGACAGCTGGCGGAAGAGCAGGCCAAGATTGCCGCCCTGCCGGTTCAGCGCGAAACGGCGGCATCGATTCCCATCATGTCCTGATTGAAGGTACCCCCGCGACCGTGGGCCGCGATACACGCGTCGTGCTGAAGATCATGATGCCCGGCGGCGGCTACGTCGCCGGCGCTAGTCACGATTGGATTCTGGAGGAGACGCCGGTCGCGAACATCGTGGCTATGGCGGACGCGGTGAAAGCGTTCGGGAAGTACTTCGGGGGGAAAAGGTGTCAGTCCTGCGAATAAGCAATAAGGTCGTTAGCCCCGTTCGCGCTCCGCTTTATCCCATCATCAACCACGACCCTTACCGCCCCGAAAGTGCGCGCTCAGAAATTCACCACGGCCTTGATACTCAGGTATAGCTGGAGCTTCTGGTTTTGTGCATCGTCATCTGACGCGCCAGGGTTGGGGTCCTTGCGATTGAACGCATACACTAACCCTAAGCCCGGCGCCATCTGGGCGTACCGGAACCGGGTTAAGGAGAGATTCAATTCAAAACTGGCGGCATAAAGCAGGATGGTCGGGCGGGGATGCACCCAGGCGGCGCCGTTGTGTTCATCCATCGCATCGGCATAGAGAATGATCGTTTTCCCATGCGGGGTCCAGTGCAGGGCGGGTGTCAGAAGATCGTAGGCTCCCTCGCAGAGGCGGATCAGGGCCGGCACTTGGGGGGCGAGCGAAACCTGGTAGATGTAAATAAAGTGCGCGCTCTCCGTCCGCCGCAGATTTTCATACACCGGCATCACGTTGGCCGGAGCGGAGTGGAGTGGGGCAGGCATATGAGCGCGAGAATGGAAGCCAACAGGATGCTATGAACGCCACATGCTGTTTGCTTAAGGTTGCGCATGCTTACGCCACCCAAAAGCGTACCACGACACCCAGGGCAATCACCAGCAGAAGATGCATTTTTGTGGCCAGGCCAGCATCGGTGTGGACATAAAAAAACATCCCGCCTCTCGTTTATCGCACAGCCCTTATTATTCCCGCCCGCCGGCGGCAATCAAGCAAAAAGTGTTGTCGTCAGCAATTCATATGATGACCCACAACCGCCCCGGAAGGGTCGCGAAGCGGGCAAGATGCCCGCGCTCCGACGCACAAAACACCCGTTGGATGGTCATAATGAAGCATTGCTATGTTGCCGTAATGACGAAGCGTATGTCGAATGACCGAATCGCGCTTTCCAAGGTCGTTTTCTTCGAGCCTGATTTAGCTTGATTTTTGGTATGGACTGGTTATCGTTCAAACTTGTTGAAACAAGGGAGCATGTAAGAAACTGGTAATTTATGGGCCCGAAACTTAAAAAAGAACTTGG
>JBDRSI010000236.1:0-2462 GCA_043825055.1 Verrucomicrobiota bacterium | reverse complement strand
ATTTTGATTTTTACGAGCACCCCGGCGAGCGCATCACGTATGCCCCTCAGGGGTTCACCTACAAAACGGATGCCCGGCGCAAGGGCCAGATCGGCATTCGACAGGCGGCTGGCGCGCGGTTCATAGGATTTTACGATCTCTCCCGGCGCCTGGTCTGTTTGCGCAAAAATTGCAGCGCAGCCGGGGGCCTTTACTTCAATATCGCCGACAACGACCAGCCCCAGGGCCCGGCCTCCGCCGCCGATAATTACAGTATTTTCAATTCCGATGCCGATATGGGCGCCTTCGAGCTGGAAACGATCGGCTCCGCGCAAGTGGAGCAAAAATGGCTGAAAGGCTCCGAACTCATTTCGATCACCACGTTTGCCATCTTCGAAAACCTGCGCGATCTCCAGGGCTTCATGGACGAAACACTGGGGAACGCGCTTGTCACTTCTTTACATTAATTCCGAAGCTGTCATTCCCGCGGAAGCGGGAATCCAGTGTAGAAAAAAGACTGGATTCCGGGTCAAGCCCGGAATGACAATCAAAAGCGGCCGATGGTAAGCGCGTTGCCGATCGTTCACGCGGTTCTGGCGGATCCTTACCCCAGCACGGCGCGGATGCGGCGGACGCCGGCACTGGAGGCTTCTTCCTTCTGGATCTTGAAGCGGACGAGCTTGGCGGTGTTCGGTACGTGCGGCCCGCCGCAAACTTCTTTGGAAAAACCGCCGATGGAAAAAACCTTGACTTGTTCGCCGTATTTGGCCGCGAAAAGGGCCGTGGCATTCAACGTCTTTGCTTCCTCCAGGGTCATCACCTCCATGGTGACCGGCAGGGCTTTCTGAATCTGCTCGTTGACCAGTGCCTCCACCCGGGAGAGTTCTTCGGGCGTCAGCTTGGCGGGATGTGAAAAATCAAACCGCAGACGTTCGGCCGTGATATTGGAGCCCTTCTGCTTGACGTGAGGCCCAAGCACGATCTGCAGGCTCTTGTGCAGGAGGTGCGTGGCAGTGTGCAGGCGCGTGGTGGCCTCCGAGTTATCGGCCAGCCCGCCCTTGAACATCTTGTCGGCCCCCTGCTTGGACACCTCCTGGTGCTTGACAAAGGCTTTGTCAAAACCCGCTTTATCCACGGTCAGTCCCTGCTCGCGGCAGATTTCTTCCGTGAACTCGACGGGAAACCCGAAGGTGTCGTACAGCCGGAACGCGACGCGACCCGCCAGCACGGTTTGGTTGTGCGTCTTGATCTGTGCCAGGACCTTGTCGAGCTCTTCCAGCCCCTGGGTGAGCGTCTTTTCAAATTTCTCTTCCTCGGCCGCAAGTTCACGCACAATGAACTCGTGCCGGTGTTCCAGCTCCGGATAGGCATGGGCATACGTCGCCACGACGCTTTCGGCCGCTGCTTTGGAAAACCCGCCGTGCAGGCCGATCTTCTTGGCGTGCCGCACGGCGCGGCGAATAAGCCGCCGGAGTACATAGCCCTGGCCCAGGTTGCTGGGCGTCACGCCCTGCTCATCGCCCAGGATGAACACGGCGCTGCGCAGGTGATCGGCAATTACACGGAAAGCGCGGGTGACATCCTCCGACTCTTCGAAGGCTTTGCCTGACCCGGCCGTAAGGGCCGCGATGATGGGCACAAAAAGTTCGGTCTCATAGACCGAGCGCTTGCCCTGCAACATGGCGATCGTGCGTTCAACGCCCATGCCGGTATCCACGTTAAGCTGGCCTAACGGCACGTAGGAGCCATTGGCCAGTTTGTTATACTGCATGAAAACGTCGTTCCAGATTTCAAAAAACTTGCCGCAACCACAGCCGGGCCGGCAAGCCGGCCCACAGGCGCTCTTGAGCGTATCCACGAACATTTCGGTGTCGGGTCCGCAGGGTCCGGTCTGGCCGGCCGGTCCCCACCAGTTATCCTCCCTGGGCAGGAAAAAAATGCGTGCCTCCGGGATGCCCAGCTTTTTCCAGATTTCAAAGGATTCCCGATCCGGCGCCATCTGGTCGTTGCCTTTGAAGACCGTGACGTAGAGATTGGCCGGATCGAACCCGAGATATGCCTTGGAAGTCAGGAACTCGAACGACCAGGCGATGGCCTCGGCCTTGAAATAATCGCCCAGCGACCAGTTGCCCAGCATTTCGAAAAACGTCAGGTGGCCGGCGTCGCCGACGGCGTCAATATCGCCCGTGCGGATGCATTTTTGGACATTGCACAGCCGCTTGCCCGCGGGGTGCGGTTCGCCCATCAGGTACGGCACCAGGGGGTGCATCCCGGCGGTCGTGAACAGCACGGTGGGATCGTTTTGCGGAATCAGGGAACTACCCGAAATCAGGGTGTGCCCCTGCTTGCGGAAAAAACTCAGGTAGAGCGCTTTTAGTTCGTCGGCCGTCATAGCCTAATTGCGGATTGCGGATTGTTGATTGCTGAGGGCGTGTTGCCCAAATCGGAAAACGAGATTCTTCTGCCGCAAAGGCGGCATCAGA
>JBDRSI010000235.1:0-4764 GCA_043825055.1 Verrucomicrobiota bacterium | reverse complement strand
ACTGGGAGGAATGCCTGCTGTCAATATATGGGCTTTCCCTGATTTTTGCCGCCACCCAGCCTTGACGCGGCTAACATTACAGAAACCCGACCTGTTCCTGGCAGAGACAGTCGGGGGGGATTTCCGTAATGAAACGGGAGGGCGAAAAGAACTGGGCGCCGCCGTCGGGGGCGCGGCGCACGGCCGGCACGCACAGGAACAGCTCGTCCTTGGCGCGGGTCACGGCCACGTAAAACAGACGCCGCTCCTCCTCGTCGTCGCCGGATTCGGTCATGGCGCGGTTGGATGGGAACATGCCGTCGGCCGCCCAGAGCACGAACACCACGTTCCATTCCAGGCCCTTGGCCTGGTGCACTGTGCTCAGGCGCAGGCTGTCCTTGGCGATCCCGTCCATGCGGTCGGCTTCGGCATCCAGGTTGGTGACCAAGGCCACCTCGTTCAGGAATTCCTCGGTGGATTCGAAGTCCGCTATGAAGTTCATCACTTCCTGCAAATCCTCCATGCGCCGCTCGTAATCATCAAAGGTATCGAGCGCATACTGGTCGTAAAATGCCTTGTTAAACCGGAACACAATCTCGGCCGGATCTTCCTTGAGCTCCGTCTCATATTTTTCGAGGATCGGCGCAATGGCTTTCCATAAGGCTTGTGCGGCCGCTGGTAAGGAATCGTGCAGGACCTGGCGCTGGACGGCGTCACGGGTCTCGAAGCGGCTGCCCAGCGCGCGCCAGGTTTTTTCGGCCGTTTTGCCGCCCACCCCCGGCAGGAGCGAGAGCAGGCGCACGAACGCCAATTCGTCACCCGGATTGTGCAGGATGCGCAGGAGACTGCAGGCATCCTTGATATGGGCCTGCTCGAAGAACCGGACGCCGGAGGTGACCGTATAGGGGATGCGCTCGCGGGCCAGCTCCATCTGCAGTTCCATGGCGTGGTAGTGGGCGCGATAAAGTACGACCATGTCGCGCCAGGCGTGGCCCTCGCGCCGCAGGCGCTGAACCTGTTCGACCACATAGCGCGCCTGGTGGCCGCCATCGCGCAGGATAGCCAGGACGGGTTTATGATGCGCTGTGCGGGTGGCGCGCAGGACTTTCTGGAACTGGCGCGGATTGCCGGCGATACAGTGGTTGGCCACCCGGAGAATTTCGGGCACACTGCGATAATTGGTTTCTAGCTTGAACGTGCGCGTATCCGGGTAGCGCGCGGGGAAGGTCATGATGTTGCGGTAGTCCGCGCCGCGCCAGGCATAAATGCTCTGGAAATCGTCGCCTACCACCAGCAGGTTACGATTGCGCTTGGCGATCAGGTCCACCCAGTCGGCCTGGATCGGATTGGTGTCCTGGTATTCATCCACAAGCACATAGAGGAACTGCTCCTGGTAGTGTGCCAGCACCTCGGCGTGCTCCTGGAAGAGCCGCAGGCCGTTGATGAGCAGGTCGTCGAAATCCATGGCGTTCTGGGCGCGTTTTTTTTTCTGGTACAACTCCAGCACGCGCAGAACCTCGTCGGGGTCCACGGGGTGCGTTTCAAAACGCTGTTCCACGACCGCGCGCACGGCCTGGCGCCGGTTGACCGCCCCGCTCAGAAGCGACAGGACCACTTCCGGCTTGGGAAATTCCTTGCCTTTCAGCTTCAATTCGGAGAGGCAGGCCTTGATCAAAGTGATGGAATCGTCGTGATCCAGAATGGTGAAATCGAGGCCGTATTGCAGAAAATGGGCGTACCGGCGCAGGATGCGGTTGGCCATGTGGTGGAACGTGCCGCCCCACAGCCCGCCGACGCTTCCGCCCACCAGGGCTTGGGCGCGTTCGAGCATTTCGCGCGCGGCGCGGTTGGTGAAGGTCAGGAGCAAGATGCGCCGGGCATCCACGCCCTTTTGCACGAGGTAAGCCACGCGGTAGACGAGCGTGCGGGTCTTGCCCGTGCCCGCGGCGGCCAGCACGAAGAGCGGTCCATCCGGGGCCGTTACCGTCGCCAGTTGCTCGGCGTTCAGGGATTTTTCGAAGTTGATCGGAGCGGCCGGACTTTCCACATGATTTCCTTAATCTGGATGATGCATAAGAACGGAGATGTTTTTGACAGGATTAACAGGATTGACTGGATTCGGATTACGACAGAACAACGAAATTGAAAGCCAATTTCAAAATATCCATTCTGCTATCGAGGATTATTATCAATGTGCTTAATCCACATCCTGTTAATCCTGTAAATCCTGTCAACTATTCTTAACATTGTGTATTAACCACCCTACGACGAGCGGTTCATGAGCGGGGCCTGGTTTAGCCGGGAGTGCAGTTGGAGCAGGTCGGCGACACTGAAGTCCTTGAGGGTCTCAGCGGAGCCGGCATCCATTTTGCCCATCACGTGCCGGATGGCCGGGTTCAGCATGTCCAAGCCTAAACTACGGGGCGTAACCCCGTTCTGGACCATGACGTTAATAATGTCCTTGACGCGGATTGAATCCGGAACCTTGAGGAGCACGTAGCGACCTTCGCCGTCAGACACGTCCGCCAGCAGGTTGGCCTTGACGAGGGCATCCACGACTTCACGAATCAGCCGGACGGGGACGCGGTGGGTATGCGCGTAGGCATTGATTTCGAATTTGGGCACATTGATCATCATGGACTGCGCCGCTTGCGACATGATGGAAAGTGCCAGCATGATCCGGGACTGGGCACTGGCCCCGTGCGCCTTCTGCTCCATTTTATAGGTTGAATAATTTTGCAGGGCGAACCCAATTTCAGCGCCCAGCAGGATGATCCACCATGAGATGTAAAGCCAAAAGAGGAATATTGGTATTGAGGCCAGGGTCCCGTAAATGGCGTTGTAGCGGCTGATGCCAATCTGCAATTCGATATAAAACCATTGCCAACCGACCCACAGGGAGCCGCCGATAACTCCGCTGACTACCGCCGGCATGGTCTGTACCCGTGTGTTCGGCATCAGCTTATAGAGGAAAATGAATGCCACCCAGGTTGCCAGCAGGGGCAGGAACGAGAGAAACCAGGAGTACAGGAAGTGGACGTAACCAAAACGTTCCTGGAGCAGCTGGATCAGCGCCAGGTTGCTGAGTGTGGCATTGATCGTTGTAGCGGCCACCATCAGGATCGGGACCACCATGACGATGCTCAGGTAATCCGAGAACTTGCGCAACAGCCGCCGGGGCAGGGTCACGCCCCAGACCCGGTTGAACGACATTTCCACGCAACCCAGCACCTGGACCACCACCCAAAGCAGGAGCACGAGCCCGATCCCGCCCAATGTGGCAAAATTCGTGTTTTTTACGTACGTGAACAGATTGACTACAAAGTCCTGGAACTGGTCCGGCATGGCCGCGATGGACTGGACAATGCGCTGTTCGGCCCACTCGCCCGCGCCCAGGCCCCGCAAGAGCGCCAGGGCCAGCGCTAAGATCGGCACGATGGCCATCAAAGAACTGTAAGTCAGCGAGGACGCATGCAGGGGACATTCATTATCCTGAAAACCCTTTAAGACCAGGAACACGACTCGGACAAAATTAATGCCAAGGCGCTTGAGCCGCGACAGCGAACTGAGTTCGATCTCCCAGATGCCCTCGGACATGAATCGCCAGGTGCGTTGGGAAAAGCCCGGTGTAGGTTGTTGGTTCATGGCAAAAACAAAAAGGTCAGAAGTCAGAGTTCAGAGGTCAGAAATCAGTTCTTGGTTCTTCGTTCGGTCCGTCGTCTGTCGTCTGGTGTCCGTCGTCTGGTCTGGAACATCCCCCAGGCCGCCCAGGTTTTGGCGTCTTGGACAGTGCCGTGGGACATCATGACTTTCCATGCGGCTTCGTCAAGCAAAACCACATCCAGCCGTTCGTCGGGGTCCGGGTCCGCGGCTCGACTGAGCTCGCCGAAGTCCGGCCCGTTCTTTGCCAGCTCGGCATAAAAAATGGTGATCCGTTCCGTGCAGAATCCGGGTGCCGTGAATATGAAACCCAGCGGGGTCAGGGTTTTCACTGCGTAGCCGGTCTCCTCCCGGATCTCGCGCCGGGCGCACGCTTCCGGTGTTTCCCCGATTTCCAGCGTACCGGCCACGATCTCCAACAGTTCCTGCTCGACCGCCTTGCGGAACTGGCGGACAAACACAAAGCGTCCATCCGGCGCGCGCGCCCAGATAGCCACCGCGCCCGGGTGGCGGACGATCTCGCGCCGGGCGCGCCGGCCATTGTCGAGTTCCACTTCGAGCACGTCGAGTTTGAGCAGACGCCCGTCAAAAACCGGGTGGGAGCTGATGGTTTTCTCATTCATCGCTTGCCGACTTTACCGCCATAGCGCGTCTTAGTCTTGGCGACGTAACGCAGCGAGGGAGTGGGGCTATCCCGTTTTTGATCCTGCCAGCGCAAGGGGAAGGTGATTTTACCGCCATTTGCCTCCAGTTGGTCCACGAACGATTTGACCAGGATGCGAATAAGGGCGGATTTGGTCAGACCCAGCCTTTCTGCCGCCATGTCCAGGCGACGGCTCAAATCCGTATCCAATCTGACAGGCAATGACGCCTCTTTTCTCATGCTGGGTCCCCGGTGTTTATTCAAGAGATGCTTTCAAAACCGCCATCCTTTACGACGGACATAATGGCGGAACTTCTCCGCCAAGGAAAGTAAAAAAATATTGTAATAGTTTAGCGGCTTGAAGCGGGAGCGGGCAGGAGGATGGCGGCTGACGCGGTTTTTTCGAGCATCCAGGGGGCTCGTTTTTTTTATTGCATATAAACCGAAGCATGATATAGTGCTTCGGAATGAATGACAGACCC
>JBDRSI010000234.1:0-2122 GCA_043825055.1 Verrucomicrobiota bacterium | reverse complement strand
CAAGGGGACATATAGTTGCCCAAGACCATGGTCTGCGCGCCCAGCCTCAGCGTAGGCAGACGGTCCTGGGGATCATCCACCCCGCATTGAGGATCTATATAGCGCGGGATACCCATGCGCCGCGTGAACTGCCATTGCTTGGCCGTGCCCGTGTTTGGCAGAATCCCAATATCACCGTAAAACGTGCCGAACACCACGTCATTGTCCCCATCTCCGTCCCAGTCGCATACATGGATTTTGGCGCCCCAGCCAATGAACGTTGGGATAAATGTGCCGGTGGTGAATGTGGGTTTGCCCTTTTCACCCGAGTTCACATAAATCCAGAGGAACCCCTGCGTGTCGCTGACCACCAAGTCATTCAGGCCATCCGCATTCATGTCCACGAAGTTAGGGCAGGACGACATGGGCGTATCCACCATCCGGCCGGCATCATTCAGCACAAGCGAATTTTCCACATTAACGTGCAGATCGTTGTCCGCATCCACGCCATCCCAATAATTACCCAAGGGGGCCGGTGTTTCCCCGCTAAATCCAGCCGAAATCATGTTGCCGGACTTCACGGCGGCCGCAGTGGTCGCTCCGCCCGCCACGGGCGCATTGGTCTGTGCCAGTGCCAGCCACGGCAAGGCCAAGGCGGCCATCAGCGCCACCATTATGCGGGGCGGGATGAGCCAACCTGTACTGTAAATGTATTTTATCATAGCTGTTGAATCAGACTCCCAAAGTAGCGCCAAAAAAACCAGCTGGATTCCCGATCAAGTCGGGAATGACATACACACGCCCTATTTTGTCATTCCCGTGAAAACGGGAATCCAGAACATGTATTACTTTCGAACTTTTATGCATTCAATTAGTCCGCCGCAAAGGCGGCTTTTTAGTTCTATTTGGACACCCCTGATTTGGTCGTGTTGGTGGATGCCGGCGCATTGGTGGCCGTCGCGCCGTCATCCGCCGGCTGGGATGTCCGGCTCTTCACATCCGGACCGGTAGGCAGTTCTTTCGGTAACAACAGAAAATCGCGCTGATAGCGGGTTAGCAAATGCACGACGACGTTGATGCCGAATTTATAGGCATTGCGCGTGGTTTCGTCGGTGATGTTCCGATAGATGATAGTGTCTTCACTGCGCGGGTAATCCACGTGCGGACCCATGACCCAGTAAAAATGTAGCGGCTCCCCGCGCGCCGCCAGGTTGATACGGCCCCATTCGATTTTGCCGTCCCGGTTGAGGCGGGCCTCCCAGAAATGCCCGTAGCCGTTCAGCGTGTAGAGCACCGCCAGTTTGCCGCCGATGTTGATCATTTCAATCTGCTCGTGATAATTATTCATGCCTGTGGGCAGGCCGATATTATCAAAGAAGGTATCAAACATTTCATGATTTTCCGGGACAATCTCAAAGTCCCGGTCCGGCAGGACGCGCTTCATTTCGCGCCGGAAGGCGATATCGAAACGGGAGCGGCGCCCGGCCAGGGCGCTGTCAGCCCAGATGGCGCCGCCCAGGGTCAGGTAATCGCGCAGGTTTTTGACTTCGTTGTCTGCCAGACGGAAATTCTTATGGCCGGTCAGATACACGAAAGGCGGCTTGAGGGTAAAGAGCTTATCCGTGCCGATATCCAGCACTTCCGGCACGACTTGGGCGTCAATCCGGTCCCGGGACCAGGCGCGAATCTGGAGCATCATGTTCTGCAGGGAACCGCACCCGGGAACACAGGGTCCTCCCACTGTGCTATCCGAATTGCAGTACCAATCGCCATCCAGATACTTAGCCTGGAAGATCGTGAACTTGGCTCGCGTGCTGCGCTTTGAGCCCGTGACACCCCAGCCTTTCTGGAACTTGGCCACTCCCTGGAGGCGCGCGATGCGGGCGCCCTCAATTTTTTTACTCATATCCGTCCGCACCTTGACTTCGGCCATTTTCAGCACCGGCATGACATTCAGCGTCTCCTTGCGGACAAATTCGGCCGGCGCCGCGACGGTAATGCGGGTCACAGTAGTTTTTATGGCCGCCGCCGTGGTGGTCACCTTGACCTCCTTGGTTTCGGCTTTCGTCTCCTGCTTGGGCATCGGCGGCGGGGGCGGCGCCATCGGGGGCAGAACCAGAACGGCGCCTTCATCAAACGAACC
>JBDRSI010000233.1:0-3334 GCA_043825055.1 Verrucomicrobiota bacterium | reverse complement strand
AATCAGGAATGATGTTGGCAAAGTTCGTGTAGTATAATTGTTTCTAAACTGGTGTCATTGTTCAAAAAACGCGGCGCCGGTTAATATTGTTTTTGTGCTTGCCGGCACAAAAGACGAACGAAACTTTCATCTTAGAGCTCTTGCCGCGATAGCAGAAATTGCTCAAAACGTTACTTTTGATAAAATGTGGTTGAACGCCCGCAATACCGAAGAATTAAAAGATATAATTCTTCTTGCCGAAAGAAAAAGAGCACATAGTAAATAGAGGCGGGCAATTAAATCCTGTGTAATTAACAGATGAGTGCCGCTTTATTCCAATACACCGTCCGCGAGAGTTTGCGGGCGCGATGCATTCGGCTCCGGGTGACCCCGCAGAGGGGCCTGGAGGTCGTTGTGCCGCGGGGCTGCAGCCGCGCCAGGATTCCGCCGATTCTCGAAAGAAAACAGCAGTGGATTCGATCCGCTTTGAAACGGGTCGAGGCGCATCGCGAACGGTTCCCGCCGGCGCCGGGCTGGCAGGTTCCGGAGCGCATTGCGTTTCCGGCTGTCCAGCGAACATGGCAGGTTGAAATGCATCCGGAAGAAACCCCGCAGGTTACGGTGCGCGAACACGGCAAGGGTCTGCTCCAGGTGCGCGGTAACGTGAGCCATGCGGACGCCTGCCGAACCGCATTGCATCGCTGGTGGTTACGCCAGGGCCACAAACACCTGGTGCCCCTGCTCCAGGAGATCAGCAGGGAGACGGGCCGGTCCTTTGACCGCGCCACCGTGAGACGCCAGCGCACGCGCTGGGGCAGTTGTTCCCGGCGCAAATCGGTCAGTCTGAATGCCAAGCTCCTGTTTCTGGACCCCGCGCTCGTCCGCTACGTCATGATCCATGAGCTTTGTCATACCCAGGAAATGAACCATGCTCCGCGCTTCTGGCGCCTGGTTCAAACCGAGTGCCCCGATTTCCGCGCGCTCAACAAAACTCGTCGGCAGGCCTGGAACACCGTGCCATCCTGGGCAGGCATTGAATACGAATAATGGTTAATGGATAATGGTTGATGGTTCATGAATCGAGCCATACAGAGCTTTGCCACAGGACCACGAGACCTTGATCGGCAAGGTAAGTTCATGCATAGGAATTTTAATCCGGTTAGTCGCGCCCGTAATGCTTCGTCTGTGCCGCATTAACCATTAACCATATACCATCAACCATTCCCGATCAGCGTGTTTACGCGCGGATCGGGGGATTGAGCTAAACATGGCCCGCTATGTAAACCCGCGGCGGCGACGCGAAGATCCGGTGCGTTGGATGGTTGCCCGCGAGCGCTTCCAATTGCCGGACATGGAACCGCCCGCGGCGGAGCCCGACGTTGCAGTCCGGGAGATCGTCAAGAACATTTTCAAAAGCATTGATGTCCGCCGTCAACCCGCCCTGCTGGACCAAATCCGGGAGGCTTGGCGCGAGCTGGCCGGGCCGGGCGGAGCCACCCATGCGCGACCGGGCTATCTGGATCGCCAGACACTGGTGATCTTTGTGGATAGCGCCGTCTGGCTGGACGAGCTGGTGCGCTACGAGCGCGCCGGGATATTGTCTCGGCTTCAACAGCGCTTTGGGGCGGAAGCCATCAAGGCCTTGCGACTCCAGGCCGATCCGGAAGATAGGCGGAAAGCAGTAATCAGTGATCAGTAATCGGTGATCGGCAACCCGCCATCAGTGAATCTCCCCGTCGCAATCTCCGCCGCCAAGGCTATTAAGATCAAGAGCTATTTGGCCTGGGCGTAAAAGGGCGAACGAAAAACCAGGAACCAGGAATGGATTATTGATCCGTATTATTTTTATTGACATCCGGCGTCAATGAACGTATAGTTCATGGCAAATGAACAAAAAGCACGTTTTCCTATGAAACCGGAAACACGTCAGCAACAGCTCATGAACCGTCTGCGGGCAGTGGAGCGGGAGTGGCGCGTGGACGAATTGGCCCGCGCGCTCAAGGTTTCGCCGCTCACCATCCGCCGCGATCTGGACGTCCTGCAGCGCGCCGGCGCCATTGTGCGCACGCTGGGCGGATGCTTAGGCGTAGGCCGTACCCAGAACGCCGTGTACCAGAAACGGGTTGCCACCCAGTTCGAGCTCAAACAGGCCATCGGCCGCGCCGCGGCCCGGGAAGTACAAACGGACGAAGTGCTCCTGATTAACGACGGCTCTACCACCTTTCACCTGGCTTCCTGCCTGGGCGGCTGCGGGCCAATCACGGTCTATACCAATTCCGTGGCTATGATCGGCGAATTCAGCCGCTTCGAAAACGTGCGCCTGTTCCTGCTGGGAGGTGAATACCACCGCGACCTCTACTACCTCGGCGGCGGGCTCATGACCGGTGTGCTGGAAGCCATTAAGGCCGATACAGTGTTCCTTGGTGCCGATGGCGTGGATGCGCGTGGCCACTGCCTGGCCCAGAACCCCGACGCGGCCCGCGACGCACGGATGATGCTCCGGCGCGCCCGGCGCAAAATTTTGCTGGCCGATGCCACCAAAGTCGGCAACTGCGCGGGCAACGTGTACGGCACGTTACAGGATTTTGATCTCTGGATTACGACCCCGGGCATGTCCCGCGCCCTGTTCAAGCGCCTGTGTCAAGCGACAACCATTCGGGAGGTTACGTCATGAGTTATAATATTGCCTGGGCCCGGGTCAATCTAAAGAACGTGCCGCACCTTGTGACGCCGGAAATTCCGGGGCCAAAATCCCTGGAATTGCATGGGCGCGCTTCCAAAATCATGAAGGGTTATTCCGGTCAGGTGAAGTTGTTTCCGGTTGTGTTTGACAAGGGCTATGGCTGTACCCTGACCGATGTGGACGGTAACACCTATCTTGATTTCTCTTCCGGCATTTATGTGACCACCCTTGGCCACTGCCATCCCAAGGTCACCGAGGCTGTGCAAAAAGCCGCGGGCCAGCTGATGAACTGCCACGATTTTACCACGCCCATCAAATTGCAACTGCTTGAAAAACTGACGTCCGTCCTGCCGGGCGACCTCTCCGGCGTTCAGCTTTACGACAGCGGCACGACGGCCGTCGAGGCTGCGTTGCGTGTGTGCCGCGCGGCCACGGGCAAGCACGAATTCCTGTCCTGCTACGGCGACTTCCATGGCAAGTCGGGCCATGCCGTGAGCCTGGCGCGCATGAATCGGACCAACGGACCAACCCGTGAGGCGGGTTTTTACATGGTTCCGCGGCCCAATCCCTACCGGCCGCTCTTCAAAAAGCCCGACGGCACGATTGACACGGATGCCTATATCCGCTTTTTCGATGAATTCATCACCGAAGCCACCACCGGTCAGGTCGCGG
>JBDRSI010000232.1:0-4108 GCA_043825055.1 Verrucomicrobiota bacterium | reverse complement strand
TTTTATCGGCCGGTGCGCCAGGTGCTGCGCGATAAAATGAAGCATACGGTTGCCGAAAGGGCCGTGAAAGCCCTGGAAGCGGAACTGGGCATCGCCATTCCAGACACCATCCGTCATTTGCTGGAAGAACAACTGGGACCGCTTTTTGGTGATGAACAGTTCAACCAGATCGTTAAATTCATGACAGGCTGTTACCCGCCGACCTGCGCACCGCAGGATAAAACCAAGGATGGTCCCAGCAAATGCCTGGTCCTGGTGTATGGCGGAGTGGGCGCCGTGGAGAAAATCCGCAACCTGCTCGGCGCCACCGACCCGAACAAAGCCCAGACTGGCTCCGTGCGGCGCGAATTCGGGCTCGACATCATGGTTAACGCCGCGCACGCCTCCGATTCCGTGGAAAACGCCGAGCGCGAGATCGGCATCATCAAGGTGGAAGAAGACCTCATCACCCCCTGGGTGCGCAAATACTACGGTGATTAAGCGCGGCTTCGCGCTGCGCGTAACCGGCCATCCCCCTTCGCTAAAGCTCCGGCGGACAGGTCGGCGGGACACAACCTGGACTTTTCGCGTTTCGAGCAGTTGTTTACAAGATAAATGGGTTGACCTTATGTGCTTATGCGCATATAGTGCGTTCCGATGAACTATTCCCAGGCCAAGATCCGTTCGGAAATATTGAAGGCGCTGGCGCACCCGGCGCGCGTGTTGATCGTTCACGCCCTGACCGGCGGCGAGTGCTGTGTCTGTGAATTGAACGCGCTGGTGGATATTGACCAGTCCAATATCTCCCGGCACCTGGCGGTCCTCAAACGGGCGGGGATCGTCGCTGACCGGCGCGGCGGGATGAGGGTTTTTTATCACCTGCAAACGCCCTGTATCCTGAAGGCTTTCGAGTGCGCCGTCGAAGTTGTGAGGGCTGATACAAAAAAGAGAAAATTATTGCTGAAAAATGCATAGGTGCAAAGCGATAAAGTGAAGCTCCCCGTGGCAAGCCACCGGGCACTCTGGCGAAGACGAGTAGAAGAAGATGGAAGTCAGAAGAAACCATCAAAGCTTCACAAAACGTGCGAAGCATTAACCGTGAACCCCTAAACATTGAACCTGCCAAAAAATGCATAAAGAATTCAAAATCCTGCTCTGGCTGATGGCCGGGTTCCTGGCGGTCTATTTTTTACCCGTCGCCTCAATCCGGTTCCAAGGGGCCGTCTTGGAATCCCTGCGTCTGGTGAGGTGGTACGCGCAGGAACATGTCCTGCTGTGCCTCGTGCCGGCTTTTTTCATTGCCGGGGCCATTGGGGTCTTTGTCAGCCAGAATGCCGTCATGAAGTATTTCGGGCCAAAAGCGCACAAAGCATTGGCCTACGGCGTGGCTTCGGTTTCCGGCACGATCCTGGCCGTCTGTTCCTGCACGGTGCTTCCGCTATTCGGGAGCATCTACATGCGCGGGGCGGGACTGGGTCCGGCAATTGCGTTTCTCTATTCCGGCCCGGCGATCAATGTGCTGGCCATTGTGCTCACGGCACGGGTGTTGGGCTGGCAGCTCGGCGTGGCGCGAGCGGTAGGCGCGGTTGCGTTCAGCGTCGTCATCGGCCTATTGATGCACCTGTTCTTCTTGAAGGAAGAACGCGCCAAGGCGGCGCAGGCACAGAACGTGTTTATCGGGGAGGATGAGCGCGGGAGCCGACCATTGTGGCAGGTCGTGGTCTATTTTCTGGCGATGGTCGGTATTCTGGTTTTCGCCAACTGGGGCAAACCCCTTGAGGCAGCGGGCCTGTGGCTTATGATTTTCAAGGCCAAGTGGCTGATTGCGACAGGGTTTGCGGTCCTGCTTGGGTTCTGTCTCTGGCGATTCTTTGATATAAAGCTGTGGCGTGTGGTGGCCGCCGCCGTCCCGGCGACAGTCCTGGCCTTGCTATTGCCCAATTACCCAATCTTTGCCTTCGCGGCCGGTTCGGCAGGACTGGCAAGTCTGACATTCTTCGGCAGTGTGGAACTGAAAAACTGGCGTGACCAGACCTGGGGTTTTGCGAAGCAGATTCTGCCCCTCCTGTTTGGCGGCGTGCTCGTGGCCGGCTTTTTCTTGGGTAGCCCCGCAAGCAAGGACGCCGGCATGGTTCCGAGTATCTGGATTCAGACCCTGGTAGGGGATTCGCCCCAAGCGTTGCTGACCATGATCGGACGTGATGGAACGTCCCTGCCCTGGCTAAATCTGCTCTGGCCGGTCTGGACCAACTTTTTCGCCTCGATCACGGGCACGCTGATGTATTTTGCCACCTTGACGGAAGTTCCCATCCTGCGCGGCTTGATTGACAGCGGCATGGGTCAAGGCCCGGCGCTGGCGCTCCTGCTGGCCGGCCCCGCGCTTTCCCTGCCCAGCGTGTTGGTGATCAACTCGATTCTTGGACCAAAGAAGGCCCTGACTTATATCGGACTGGTGGTGGTAATGGCAACGCTCACCGGGATAATGTTTGGTGTAATGATGAATTGAAAGGAGATGGCAACATGCGACAAATTCAAATCCTGGGCACCGGGTGCCCAAAATGCAAGCTGCTGACCGCCAATGCCAAAGAAGCCGTCAAGGCGCTTGGCATCGAGGCGCAAATTGAAAAGATCGAAAAGATTCAGGACATCATGAAGTTTGGTGTCATGATGACGCCGGCACTGGTGATGGACGGACAGGTGAAGAGCGCGGGCAAAGTATTGAGCGCGGATGAGATTAAGAAGATGCTGGAATAGAAGTCAGGAACTGGAACGATAAAATATTGAGCGCGAAAGATGCTTGGCAAATTTACTGACACGTCGTCATTCAATTTCTAACGGCAGCGGGAGACAAACATGCCAAACGTAAATGAAAAGAAGGACGAAGGCTCCGCCTGCGGCTACGGTGGAGGATCGTGTGGCGGTGGCGGAAAATGGATTTGGATCGGGTTGGCGGTGGCGGTGTTTGCCGTGCTTCTCTCAAAGAATCTGCGGCCGTGCGGGTGCGCAAGCAGTGCGCCGCCGGAAAAAGCAGTGCCCTCGGCCATCGGCTTGGCGACCGCGACCGGCACACCGGCGCAGACGGTATCCGCGGGAAAAGTTGAAAGTGAAAAGACGTTGCCCCGCCTCGTGGATCTCGGCGCCACCCAGTGCATCCCCTGCAAAATGATGGCACCGATCCTGGAGGACCTGAAGAAGACCTACGCCGGGAAAATGGACGTGCAGTTCATCGACGTGTGGCAGGACCAGGCGCCGGGACGCAAGTACGGCATACGGGTCATCCCGACTCAGATCTTTTTCGATGCGGCGGGCAAAGAACTATTCCGCCACGAGGGCTTCTACGGCAAGGAGGATATTTTGTCAAAGTGGAAGGAGTTGGGAGTTGAATTGGATAAGAATTCAGTAGTCCGTAGTCAGAATTCAGAATAAAGACAGAAAATGGAAAGTCTCTTTACCTTCTTGACGCGAGCCGTTGAAGGCACGCCGGCGTTGGCTGTCAGCGCCGCCTTCATCTGGGGCATTCTCAGCATCCTGTTGAGTCCGTGTCATTTGGCAAGCATTCCACTGATCGTCGGGTTCATTGACCAGCAGGGGCAGATTACCACCCGTCGGGCGTTTACCATTTCCCTTCTCTTTTCGGTAGGGATTCTGATCACTATCGGCGTAATCGGAGGGATCACGGCTGCAGCCGGTCGGATGTTGGGCGATGTCGGTCGGTATGGGAATTACTTCGTTGCCGTGATCTTCTTTGTTGTCGGCCTCTACCTGCTTGATGTGATCCGCCTGCCCATGCCGGGGGCGGCCCAGCCCGGCATGAAGCGCAAAGGGGTGTTGGCGGCATTGATTCTTGGACTGGTTTTCGGAGTGGCGCTCGGCCCCTGTACCTTCGCCTACATGGCACCGATGCTCGGCGTGACGTTCAAACTGGCGGCCACGCACCTGTCCTATGGGATTCTGCTGCTTTTGCTTTATGGCGTGGGGCATTGTTCCGTGATCGTGCTGGCGGGCACGTTCACGGAAGTGGTTCAGCATTATCTGAACTGGAATGAGAAGTCCAAGGGCGCCGTGATCCTCAAGAAGGTTTGCGGCGTGTTGGTGCTGCTAGTACGTTGTTAAGTTAGTTTTTAATAGT
>JBDRSI010000231.1:0-4661 GCA_043825055.1 Verrucomicrobiota bacterium | reverse complement strand
GGATGACAGCCTCTTTACCCACATATTCTACAGAAGACCCTTTTTATTCTATATTCTACATTCTGCATTCTTCATTTTGCATTCTGCATTTCTTTCGCATACGGTGTGCGCAACAGCCGGGAAATGGCTTTAAAAAATCGCCGTTTTTCGGCGGAAACAAAAGCCCGTTCAGCGGCAAGCTGGCGGGCCATACCGGTAAAATCCAACCCCGCCGGGGCGCCGACATGTGTTTTCAGCGCAATGGTCTTGGCCGGGTCCAGACCACCCAATTCTTCCAAGTGTTTTTTTATATAATGGTAGGCGTCCCGGAAAGGCATCCCGCGGGCCACCAGGCTCAGCGCATGATCGGCGGCAAATACCTCTGGAGTGAATCCGCGTCGCAAAGCCTCCCGATTAACCTTCAAGCCGGCGACCAGTGGTGCCATTATTTGGAGGCTGGCGCGCGTCATCGTCAACCCCAGCATAAAGGGTTCCTTGGTTTCCTGCAAGTCGCGGTTGTAGCCGCTGGGCAGGCCCTTGACAATGTCCATAACAGCCTGGGCGCACGCCATGACCCGCGCCGCGCGCGCCCGCACCAGTTCCAGCACGTCCGGGTTGTTCTTTTGCGGCATAATACTGCTCCCGGTGCACATGTCCGGCGGTAAGCCAAAGTAATCAAACTCTGGCATCGTAAAGATCAAAAGATCCTCGGCCAGCCGCGAAAGGGTGATCATGACTTGGCTCAACGCCGACAGGATAACGCTCTCCAGTTTGCCGCGGCTGTTACCGGCATGCAGAACATTATGAATCGGGCAGCGGAACCCCAGCAGGTCCGAGACCTGCCGGCGGTCAAGCGGCAGAGGGACGCCATAGCCGGCGGCCGACCCCAAGGGGCACTGATCGTTCAGGTCATAGGCGCCTTTCAGCAAGCGGACATCGTCAAGCAGGTCTTCCGTGTAGGCCGAGGCCCACAGTCCAACCGAGCTGGGCATAGCCGGCTGAAGATGTGTCCGACCAACCATGGGCACACCGCGATTCCGTCGCGCCTGGATGAGTAACTCCGCACCCAGCGCTAATGCTTCCTTAATCGCCGCCAGCAATTGCTCTTTGGCAAACAGGCGTAAATCCACGGCCACCTGGTCGTTGCGACTGCGGCCGGTATGGATTTTGCGGCCCAGCTTGCCAAGCCGACGGGTTAATTCGCGTTCCACCGCCAAGTGCACATCCTGGTCCTGGAGCGTGATGGTAAAGGTGCCACGTTCCGCCCGGCGCATGATGCGCGTAAGTTCGGCAATCACACGATCCCGATCTCGCGCCGAAAAAATTCGGGGCCGCAGCGGCAATCCGGCCAGCATGGTTACATGCGCTGCAGATCCGATACAGTCGGCATCCACCAGGCGCGCATCCAACTCCACATCCTTGCCCGCCGTGTAAGCCAGGACGTCGGCGCGAATGGTTCCGATCATGGTCTGGCCAACGCCAGTGGTCCGGCCAACGCCGGTGGTCCGGCCAACGCCGGTGGTGTGTTTCGAGAGGGTGTTTTTCATTGACTCAGTCCTTGTCATGGGCTCTTCCAGGCCCTGTTTTTTACCGCCACTGCGACTTGTCCTTCCTCGAGCTCCAGATGGGTCACGTTCGTGAGCAGGGCGCGTTCCCGGAAGCTCGCGCCCAGGAGCGGGCGCAGAGCGAAAGTCGCCGGTGCGCTCATCGGACCCGGCAACGGGAAGTGTCCGATCCGCCCACTTTTTATCGTCCACTGGAACCCATGTGGGCCCCGTTCGGGAACCACCGTTATCTGGCTGGTCACGCTCCACGGACCCAGCTTAAGAGATCCGACCGTTACTGGTCCCCACACGGATACTGTCGAGATCGTAATGGCATTAGGACGGATGGCCACCTCGACCGCCTGCAGCACGGTTGTCCATACGCCCCGGATCCGGGGAGAATGGACCTTGCGCAAAGAGAGACCAAGATAGGCATTGATTTCCCGCTCGGCAAATAATTGTGACGCGGGACTCAGACCTTTTTCCAGCAACAGGATTTTCCTGCGTGCCTGCTGGGCATCTGCCTCGGTTCCTTTGCGGCCTTCGAGCGGCATCGGCCACAAGGCCAATGCGGCGCTGGAGGCAATACCTGCGCAAAGCACCAGCCATGCCAGCCGCCGGCCCCGCCCACTTCTCGGCTTGGATTCCGATTCGTTCCAAGCCTTGTTGTCAAGTGGCTGGAGGTCCAGCTTGGACCGGCACTGAGTGCAAAAAATATGGCCTAATGCATTCTCATACCCGCATTGCGGACATTGGATCATAATGGGTTTCAGGCCTTGGCGGCCGCGCCGGGCTTTTCAGTTTTGGCCGGCCCAGCGGCCTTGGCGCCGTCTTTGGGCGCGGGCTTACTCGTCTCCGTACCGGGCTTATCCGCCGCCGATTGCTTCTTGTAATGGTCACTGCGGTAATCCGTCTGGTAAAATCCCGAACCCTTGAAAATAATCCCCGCGCCCCTGCCGATCAGCCGCCGAACCTTGTTCTTTTTGCATTTAGGGCAACGGGCAATGGGTTTGGCCGTAATGTTCTGAAAGAGTTCAAATTGATGATGACAGTTGCGACACTCGTATTCGTAGGTTGGCATAATGCAGACCACCCCTCCCTTTCTAATCAATAACAATTGACACGATCATGATATACAATACCCTGAATAATTCAACCCCTCATTCTGCGTCAACACGCGCATAATATTCGCTGTCATTTCCACCCGCCTTGTCATATTATGAAGTCCAACTCGGCACAAAAGAGCATCACCATGTTCGATCTTCAGCATTACCTGGACAATAATATCCAGCTGATCAACACCGCGCTGGACCGGCGCCTGCCGGCCGAAATCGAACGGCCCGCTGCGCTCCACAAGGCCATGCGTTACAGTGTGTTTGCCGGCGGCAAGCGCCTGCGTCCGGTCTTGTGCCTGGCGGCGGCCGAAGCCAGCGTTCTGGCCGAAGCCAGCGGTCTGGCCAACGATACGGCGCTCACCGCCGCTTTGGCAATCGAAATCCTGCACACTTATACCCTGATCCACGATGACCTTCCCAGCATGGATGATGACACTCTGCGCCGTGGCCAGCCCACCCTGCACATCGTGGCGGGCGAGGCCAATGCCATCCTGGCCGGCGACGCACTGTTGACTCTGGCGTTTGAATGGCTGGCGGAAGTGCGCGCACCGTCGCCCTATTTGCCCAATCAGCTTGGTTTGGAACTGGCGCGCGCCGCGGGAAGTCGGGGCGTGGTCGGCGGACAGGCCGAAGACTTGGCCGCCGAAGGCCGGGCGGCCGATCCCGAAACGGTGGATTACATCCATCGCCACAAGACAGCCGCGCTCCTGCGTGCCTCGGTGCGCATGGGTGGCATTGCCGCCGGCGCCGACAACAGGGCCTTAGCCGCCTTGACCGCCTATGGTGACGCCATCGGCCTGGCCTTCCAAATTGTAGATGATATACTGAATGAAACGTCAACGGCCGCTACCCTGGGCAAGGCCGCCGGCAGTGACCGGCAGCGCGGCAAAACGACTTATATCGCCGCGCACGGATTAGCGGCCGCCCGAGAACGAACGCGGCAATTGACGGAGGACGCTGTTGCTGCGTTGCAACCGCTACCGGGAAATCGGGAGCCGCTGACGGCATTGGCCCGATGGATGACCGAACGAACATACTGAATCCATGACCTTGCTCCTGCTTAATTATCTGGCGGACCGTTGGCGCGATCTGCCGCCGGCGGCGCGCTTCGCCGCGGCGTCGGCGCTGGCGCTTCTGGTCTGGACGTTTTCGTCCAAAGCTCTCCAGGATATTATCGTCTTCGGCGCGTTCCTGTTCGCGCTGACCCGGTCAGGGCTCGGTGCAGGCACCTGGAAGCAGCCGACGGGTATCGCCTTTATCGTCGTCGCGCTCCACCTGGTTCTGTCATTGCCTTTCTCCGAGCATCCGCGGCTCTCGCTGCGCGATTTTAGCGGATTACTGGAAGTGCTGGCGGGTGCCTTCGCCATTCCGGTGCTTTTCAATACGCGGGGAAAAATCGCCGCGGCCCTGTTTTACAGCGCCGTCGCAGTTGCCCTAACGCTGGGTTATGATCTCTCGCGCTTGGCCTACCACCTGGGTCCGGCCTTGCAGGCCAAGGGACATATCTTTACGCCGTTTATCCTGAACCATGCCAATGTTGCCAGCATGATGGCCGGCGCCGCTATTTTCGTGTTCTTCCAACGCGGGCTCTCCATTATCGCGGAACGTAACTATTGGCCGGCATTAGGCGGCCGTTTGCAATCTTCTCCGGTCCGGCATCCGTCGTCCGTCGTCCGTCGTCTGGCGTCCGTCTCAGGCTGCCTGCTGGGCATTCTGATCTGCCTGGCGCACATGGTCGTAATGGCTTCGCGCGGTCCGCAGATCGCCTTCGCGCTGGCCGTGGGCGGCGCCGGGCTCCTGATTCCCAGCCGGGGCGGCAAACTGTTGTGGTTCCTGATCGTGGTCCTGACAGTCGGCGCGCTGATCGTGAACATCGAACATGTCAATCCGCGCTTTATGGAAAAAAGGAGCATGACGAATTTCAGTGAGCGCGACAAAGTCTGGCAGCATACATTGAACCTAAGCCGGCAGCATCCCTGGTTGGGCTACGGCTATGGCAAACGGAATTTCGAGGTGGTGTATT
>JBDRSI010000230.1:0-4719 GCA_043825055.1 Verrucomicrobiota bacterium | reverse complement strand
GAATCGTTGAACCATGCCTTTATTTGTTGCCGGGTTGTTTCAGCAATTTTTCAAGATGATCCACATACGCCCCCGCCCCACCCCTACGATAGCCGGTCCGGGCAATGACTTTGCCGCCGGCATCCAGGAGCAATACGGTCGGGAACCCTTTGACACCATACGCCTTGCACAACTGCTCGTTTTGCGCCTTCACATCGGCCTTCAGTTCTTTTGCGCGCGGAAAATCGGCCAGAAACAAAACCAGGCGTTCCTTGGCAAACGCCTTGAATTCCTTTTGGGAAAAAACTTCCTTGTCGAGCTTGATGCACCAGCCGCACCAGTCGGACCCGGAGAAGTCGGCCAGAATCAGCAGGTTCTTTTCAGCCGCTTCCTTCTTGGCCTTGTTAAAATCTGTCAGCCACTCCTCGCCCGCCAGGGCGGAGAATCCAAACAGGCCGGCCAGCAACAGTCCAAGCAGTATGGTTCTCACAAACACCTCCTTTTCCAATGCAAACTATGCCCGCAACCATCTCCCATTAACCATCATCCATTGACCATTCTTCAGGTTACCGCGGCGTGGCGTCCGGCAGGCCGCCGTCCACGGGACTCGTGGCGCCGGTCGTCGGCGTTTGCCGGGTGGCAAAGAAAAGCACTGCGTTGGCCACGTGGTCAGGCGTCACCCGGGCTTTCAATAAATTACGGTTACGATAATAGTCTTCCAGCCCTTTTTCATCAAGGCCACGGGCCTTCATGCGCGATGGACCCACCTCGGCCCATAAGCCCGATTTGCGCTTGCCATCGGAAAAGATCGCATCCGGCGCGACCATGTTCACACGGATATCGAAGCTCGCCAGTTCCAAGCTGGCGATGCGCGCCAATTGGTGGGCCGCCGCCTTGGTGGCACTGTAGGCCCCGAATTGGGCGCCCGGGGAAAACACGTTTTTGGTGGAGACCAGAATCATGTCGCCGCCCGTCGCCTGACGGCATAAACACCGGCCGGCCTCCGCCAGGGTCAGCAAGGTCCCTTCCACGTTGACACGCTCCAACCGCCGAAACGCCTCCATATCCAACTCAACCAGCGGCGCCACCATGGCAATCCCGGCATTGACCACAACAATATCCACCCCACCCCATGCTTCGGCCACGGCATCAAACCCGGCGGCCACGGAGACGGCATCGGTAACGTCCATCGTCACGCCCATCACGCGACCCGGCGAGGCCTGGCTCAGTTCCCGGACCAGGTTATCCAAGGCTTCCCGTGCCAGATCGGCGGCGACCACATGCGCACCCTTCGCCAGCAAGCCGCGGCAAATCCCCGCCCCAATGGCGCCCGCCGCGCCAGTGACCAAAGCGATTTCATTTTGCAGAGGCGCCTGCGTCGACACCGCGCCGCGCTCAATGCGATACACGCTCCCGCCGGGCAAGCCAATTCTATCAGGACGGGCTGTTGCCCGTTGCAGAATGGTCCGCACCTCATCGCGGAGTGCGTCATCCGCCGCCTTGCTTGCAACGCCCTCAAGGTCAATCGCCACACCGGATGACCCGGAGGATGGAACACAGGGATTGAAGACTACCCGCCGCCAAGGACCATCGGGCGTCCCCGCCGGTTCGGCCAGCAGGCCCCGCAAAATGGTCAGAAGCCGGGCTATATTTATGGGGTCGTCCATAATAGATACTTCGTTGCTATTTGTTGTTAATATGTATTGTCCATCGAAGACGGATCCGCCATGGTGAAAATAAAGATTAGCCCGCGAAACACGCGAAATGCCGCGAAAAATGGAAACCCATCTTCAATATTTAAGCAGGTGATTTAACTGTCATTTTTACGTTGTTTCGCGTGTTTCGCGGGCAAATAAATTACGCTTTCTTCGCCTTCAACGTCTGATAATACTCAAGCGCCTCGGCGGGCTTCATATTCTCGTGCACGACCTTGCGAATCGCCTTGAGCATGCCTACGGGGAAATCGCTCTGAAAAATGTTCCGGCCCATATCCACGCCGGCGGCGCCTTCCTGGATGGCATTATAGGCCATGGTTAGCGCGTCCAGTTCCGGCAGTTTTTTGCCGCCGGCCATGACAATCGGCACCGGACAGGAAGCCGTGATGGTGTCAAACCCCTGCGGGACGTAATAGGTCTTGACCACGTGCGCGCCCAGCTCCGCACAGATGCGGCAGGCCAGTCGGAAATACTTGGCATCGCGCACCATATCCTTGCCGACCGCCGTGACACCCATGACGGGAATGCCATAACGCAGGCCAAGATCCACCAGGCGGGTCATGTTATGCACCGAGCGGGTCTCAAACTCGCCGCCGATGAACACCTGGATCGCCAGGGCCGAGACGTTCATGCGGATGGCATCCTCGATATCCACGGCCAATTCCTCGTTGGAGAGTTCTTTTAAAATGCTCGGCCCCCCGCTGGCGCGCATGACAATCGGCCGGGTACAGGCCGGCGGAATGGTAGAGCGCAAAATACCGCGTGTCAGCATGAGCGCATCGCAATACGGAACTAACGGGACAATATTCAGGTCCACGCGCTCCAAGCCCGTGGTGGGGCCCTGGAAATAGCCGTGATCTATGGCCAGCATCACCGTGTGAGCGTCCTTGGGACTAAAAATCCGCGCCAGGCGGTTGCGCATACCCCAGTCGAGCGCACCCGAACCTTTCAGGAAAAAGCCTGGGGTCTTCATGGGGACGTCTTCGTAAAAGCGTTTGCCTTCCTTAACGGCTTCCGGATCCGGCATGACAGGTCTCCTTTTCAATATGCGCGCAATGGCGCAATGGGGTTCAATCGGCAGGTATCTTCCCGTTTTTTAATGGGCCTGTCAAGCGCGGCCCATTCCAGGAACGCCGGACAAATCGCTTCCACACCACCGGGATCCGTGGTTTCTTCCTCTTTCGCTTTGGCTTGCCCGCCATAGCCATCTGGGCGTCGGCGGGTTGCCACGCCGCCCCGACCGCGAATCGCATCGGGGCGTAGTGACGCGGCGGCCCTTCAAGGCTGCGTTAAGAAATATCCGGGTTACGGAAAAGTCGCGCTTATTTTCCGGCGATAGGTTGTCGGAGTCTGTCCGGTGGCATTGCGGAACAATCGTCCGAAATAGTCGGGATCGGCGAAGCCGGCCGCGGCGGCTATTTCTTTGACATTCTTGTTAGAGTTCTGCAGAAGATACTGCGCCTGGGACAGACGATAACGATTGATCGTGTCGGTTAGCGTGCGGCCGGTCCATTTATGGAAAAGGTATGACAGATAATCGGGAGAGCATTCCACCCACTCGGCGAGTTTGCGGACGCCCAGTTCGGGATCGCTCAGCCGCGAAATCATCAGTTGTTTGACCTGCGTTATTTTATACGGCTCATCCCGGCGCGTGCCCAAGTCCGTCGCCATGATGTTTAGAATCTCGGCCAAATGCGCCGCCAGCAAGCTCCTCGCTATTTCCCTGGTATTGCGTCCGCCGGCGTGCAAAACCTGGGCAATATCTTCCAGATATTCGGCCATGCGCAAAACGCGCGGATGATTGATGCTCATGGATTTTACCGCCTGAGGCTGTTTGTCCTGCGAGCCGGCTGCCAAAAGGAAGCTTAATTCCTGGGCGTTATACATGAAAACCAGCATGCCAAATTGCCCGCGCACAAGCTTAAACGTCTCGCCATGCGGCATACCGCGCGGCATTACGCAAATTTCTCCGGAGCGCAGGTTAAATCGCTCGCAGGGACATTCAAACGCGTTAATTCCGGCCAGTTGCACAAACAGCTCGGGCATAAAATGGAAATGCATGCCGGAGGTTGTTTTCATCAATCCGTTCAGTTTAGGAACCCTGACCACACCGGTTCCGGCCAATATTTTTTTTAGATGAATTCCAAGCGCCTCCCGGGCCAGTCCCGGCAGGTCGTTTGTCTCATCCAGATTGGGCGCTATTTTGTTCATCTAAGAAAAATCCGGTGTTTATAAGATTTATAGCGCAGATTTCCTTTGCCGGCAAAACTATTTTTCGTTTATTCTACTCGCGACGTTTTACACCTTGTCCTTGATAGAGGAGATGGCAATCATGATCAGACTGGCAATCATCGGAACCGGCGGTATGGCCAACGACCATGCCGGCAGTTTCAAATCCATAAAGGGATGTGACGTTGTGGCCTGTTGTGATATCGTTCCCGGGCGGGCCAAGGCTTTCGCGGAAAAACACGGCATTCCGAAGGCGTATGCCGATGCCGAGGAAATGCTGAAAAACGAGCGTTTGGACGGAGTATCGATCGCAACAATTGACAAGGCACACGCGCCAACCGCATTGCTGGCGATCAAATACGGCCTGCGTGTCATGTGTGAAAAACCGCTGGCCGACACCCTGCGGAATGCGCGCCGCATGGCGGAAGCCGCGCGCGCCAAAAAACTTATTACGGCGGTCAATTTCAGCTACCGCAACTGCCCTGCCACTCAAATGGCGGCGCAAATCGTCGCTTCCGGGAAACTGGGCCGTATTATGCATGTCGAGGGCAGTTACCTGCAAAGCTGGCTGGTGGGCAAATCCTGGGGCAACTGGCATAAAAGCGAGGCCTTGCTGTGGCGATTGAGCACGCGGCATGGCAGTGCCGGAGTTCTGGGAGATATCGGCGTTCATCTGTATGATTTTGCGGGTTTTATTGTTGGCGACATAGCCGCTTTGCAGTGTGAACTCAAGACGTTTAACAAGGGATTGAAGAGGGTCGGGCCTTATATTTTTGACGCCAATGACAGTATGGCC
>JBDRSI010000229.1:0-2852 GCA_043825055.1 Verrucomicrobiota bacterium | reverse complement strand
TTGAAGCAAGAGGGCATTTCCTAACTGGCCGGAGAACAATTGCCCGCCGTGATTATCAACGTCCAGCGTGGCTGGCCGGGCTTGGGCAGTATTGATCCCTCGCAGGGTGATTACTTCCAAGCCACCAAAGGCGGCGGCCACGGGGATTATCATATCATCGTGTTGGCACCGGCTTCCGTCCAGGAAATGCACGATATGACCCTGCAGGCGTTCCGCCTGGCCGACAAGTACCGCATCCCGGTTATGATCCTGGCCGATGGGCGCGTGGGCCAGATGATGGAACCCATTCGACTGCACGAAGATCCACCGCCGCCAGCCCCGCCCAAGCCGTGGGCGCTGACCGGCGCCAAGGGGCGACCGCCCCAATGCATTCGTTCTCTTTTCGTGGAGGAAGGGGCCTTGGAAAAACATAACCACGAACTGCAGACCTGCTACCGCCAGATCACCGCGGCCGAAACAAAAGCCGAGGAAACGGAAACCGGGGACTGTGAATGGCTGATCGCCGCCTGGGGCACCTGCGCCCGGATCAGCAAGGGGGTGGTCCGCAAGGCGCGCGCCCAGGGCATCAAGGCCGGCTTGGTGCGTCCCATTACGCTGTGGCCGTTCCCTTATGAACGCGTGGCCCGTCTGGCACACCAGGTCAAGGCCCTGCTGGTCGTGGAAATGAACTGCGGCCAAATGCTCGAGGATGTGCGGCTGGCAGTGAACGGCGCGGCGCCGGTCCATTTCAGCGGTTATCCCGGCGGGCGGGTGCCGACCGAAACCGATGTGTTGAACGCCTTGACCACACTGGCCGCAACTACTCACCACGGCAAGGTGTACACATGAAAACACCCAAGAATAATTATCGCCGCCCGGCTTCGCTGACTGATGCCGCCATGCACTACTGCGCCGGTTGCGGACACAGCACCGTTCATAAACTGCTGGCCGAAGTGCTGGATGAGCTGGAGATTCGGGAGCGCACGATCGGTGTGGCGCCGGTAGGGTGCGCCGTGTTCGCCTATTTTTATCTTAAGTGCGATATATCGGAGGCGGCGCATGGCCGGACCCCCGCGGTCGCCACAGGTATCAAGCGCGCCCTGCCTGACCGGATCGTATTCAGTTACCAGGGCGACGGCGACCTGGCCGCCATCGGCATGACCGAAACCATCCACACCGCCAATCGCGGCGAGCCGATTACAGTCATCTTTATCAACAACACTGTTTATGGCATGACCGGCGGCCAGATGGCGCCAACCACGCTGGTGGGCCAACAAACCGCCACTTCACCGGCCGGGCGCCATCCGGCAACCATGGGATGCCCAATCCGCATGTGCGAATTACTGAACACGCTGGATCAGCCCTATTACATCGAGCGGGTTGCGCTCGACAGCTATGCCGGCGTGGTCGCCACTAAAAAGGCGCTGCTAACCGCCTTTCAGTCCCAGGTGGCCGGCAAAGGCTACAGCTTCGTGGAAGTCCTTTCTCCCTGCCCGACCTATTTGCGACTCTCGCCGCAGAAAGCCCTGCAGTTTGTCGGTCGGGAAATAGCGGCCCAATTCCCCGTGCGGATTTTCAGGAAGGAAGGAGTGCCCGTCAATGCATGAACGGATTCTCATCGCCGGATCCGGCGGACAGGGGGTCGTCTCGTTAGGCAAACTGCTGGCCCGACTGGCCGCCGAAACCATCCCGCACGTCACGTTCTTTCCCGCCTACGGCGCCGAAGTCCGCGGCGGCACATCCAATTGCCAGGTAATTCTTTCCGCGAATGAAATCGCGGCGCCCATCGCGGAAACGTTTGATTCCAGCCTTATCATGAATCAACAAAGCGCCGACCGTTTTATGTCCTCGCTCGACAAGAACGGGTTGGCCATCGTCAATCAATCCCTGTGCAAGGTCCACACAGATTCCCGCCACGTGCTGGTGCCGGCCACGGAAATCGCCGATCGCCTGGGGAGCGCCAAGGCAACGAACTTTGTAATGCTGGGCGCATGGCTGGCCCGCAAGCCGCTGATTCCGGCCCGCGCCATTGAAAACGCCATGGCGTCCCATTTCCCCGGCGCTCCGGCGGCCCTGATCGACATCAACATCCAGGCCTTCCGCGCCGGCCTGGCCGGGTGAGGACGGCCTGCCCACCGTCCTGTCCACCATAGCTTGAGCGACGGTGGAAGCCCTTTGGGCGAAGGCGGGACACCGGACTCCGCCGACAACGGCTATTTTTCGGCAATCTGCTTGCGCAGTTTTTCAATAAGGGATGAGGAGGGATCGATGTTTTTAATAAACACAACCATGCGGATCGCCTGCTTGTTGTTCTTGTTTTTTAAGTAGATTTCCCCGGCTTGATACGCATAGTCGCAGGCTTCATCACGATCACCCTTCTTGACATAGCCCAGCGCAATATTGTAGTAGGCGCCGGCTAACGAGCTATCCAGGCTGACGGTTTTTTTGAATTCCGTTATGGCGCCGTCCACGTCGCCCGCATCCCATTTTTGGATACCGGCCTTGTAATGCCGATTGGCTTCGGATCCGGCCGACAAAAACGCACTGGTGGTCTTTGCTTTATCCGGCGCTGTCACGTTTTCCGGTTCGCCACGCTCTTGTTTGCTTTCAACTGCCGGCGTTTCCGCTACTTGCGACTGGCGCTCCAGGTCCTTGGCCAGCGCTGTATTCTTTTTTGCCGTGGTTTGCAGCTGATCTTTCAAATCCCGGATCTGCTTGGCACGCGTTTTTTCTTGGACCGCCATTTTGGCCATGCCTTGATCCGTCTGTTCGCGCAGTTCCTGTTCCCGCTTGAGATCGGCACGCTTCTGCTCCACCGCTTTTACTTGCTCCAGCTTGGCGGCATATTCCTTGTCCATGTCCGCGAGCTGACT
>JBDRSI010000228.1:0-4581 GCA_043825055.1 Verrucomicrobiota bacterium | reverse complement strand
AGGCATTGACCAGCAAACCGCGGGTAGTGGGCAACCCGGGTTGTTTCGCCGTCAGTTGTATCCTGGGCCTGGTGCCGGCCGTCAAATGCGGCCTCGTGCGGCTGGAGAGCCTGATTTGTGATTGCAAGACGGGGGTTTCCGGCGCCGGCAAGAAACCCAGCGCGCTCTTCCACTATCCGGCGCGTTATGATCACATGAATGCCTATAAGCTGGCGGGCCACCAGCATATCTGTGAAATTGAGCGGGAACTGGGATTGCAAGCCGGTAAGACCCTGCGAGTCACATTCACTGCCCAGGTTGTGCCGATCTGCCGGGGCATCATGTCGTCGCTCTATGGCGAACTGATGCCCGGCGTGAAGCCGGCGGATGTGCAGGCGGCCTACCAGGCCTTCTATCCGGCCGGCGGGTTCGTCCACCTGTTCAACAGCGAGGCCGGCATCGGCAGTGCCCATGTGCGCGGCACCAATTACTGCAACCTGATTGTGGATGTGGATGAGCGCACCCATAAATTGCGGGTGATCTCGCATATCGACAACCTGTTGAAAGGCCAGGCCGGGTCCGCTCTGCAGAACATGAACCTGCTCTTCGGCCTTCCGGAAAAAACCGGCCTTAACCAGCCGGGGAAGTACCCGTGACTTCATTGGCGATTTTTGATTGCCGATTGCCGATTTTGGGCATGGTTAAAAACTGGGTAACAGCCTAAGGCGGGCTATGCCCGCCGCGTCACTACGCCCCGATGCGATTCGTGATCGGGGCGGCGTGGCAACCCAAGAAATCAACCGCCAATGGACACTAATAAACGCTAATGAAGCAGGATAATGATTTTAAACAGCAAACTTCCCCGTCCCTGGCGATATTCGCGTCTATTCGCGGTTAAGATTCTTGTTTTTCTTAGCGGTTTTTGGTGTTTAAGGTACTAATGTGTCATTCTGAGGAGCGCCCGCCTGTAACGCTGTGTTTTGGATCGGACTGTCCTGTTGAGATATTATGTTTCCGATTTTACTGCATGGGTGTGCGCGAACAGATAACGGAAGGATTCCCATAGGCATTGAAATAAGATCATGAAGCGGAATATGTTCCCAATCGGCAATCGGCAATCGAAAATCAAAAATTCTTCCTACCACCTGGTCGGCCTTGCGGGCGTCGGCATGAGTGCCCTGGCGCAGGTTTTGCTGGCCCAGGGTTACCGGGTTTCCGGTTCCGATAGGTTCCTGGATGCGGGCCGGTCCCTGGATGTGCTGGAGAAACTACGCTCGGCGGGCGTCCAGCTCAGGTTCCAGGACGGGAACGGGGTGACCGCCGGTTTGACGGGCCTCGTGGTCAGCTCGGCCATTGAGGCGGATAATCCGGATCTCACCGCGGCGCGGCGACTGCGGGTTCCGATTCTGCATCGGGCCGAATGCCTGGCGCAATTGGCGAATGCCAAAACCTGCCTGATCGCCATCACGGGCACGGCTGGCAAAACCACCGTGACCGGCATGATCGGCTGGACGCTCTCCCAGATAGGCGCCGATCCCACCGTGGTCAATGGCGGGGCACTGCTTAACTGGGTTGACCGGCGCCAAATTGGCAACGTGCGCGTGGGCCGATCGGATGTCTGGGTGGTGGAAGTGGACGAAAGCGATCGCTCCCTCTTGCGTTTTCATCCGGACTGGGCTGTAATCACGAACATGTCGAAGGATCATTTCGAGTTATCGGAAGTTCGGCATTTATTCAAGGCTTTTGCCGGGCAGGTCAAGCGCGGGGTGCTGGGCTGTTACGGCGCCGCCGCGGATGACGAAATCCTTAACGGTTTTAAGCCTGATCTTTCGGCGGAGGGCATCCATTTTGGATATCGTGGTGTGGACTTCAACCTGCCGATCCTGGGGCGACATAACGCCGAGAACGCCCTGCAGGCTGTCATGCTGTGCGAACGATTAGGCTATGCGTTGCCGGTAATCAGCCGGGCTCTTGAGCGCTTCGGCGGCATTCAGCGGCGCTTGGAACGGGTAGGAATGGGGCGCGGTGTCACGGTGATTGATGATTATGCGCATAACCCGGCTAAAATTGGGGCCGCTTGGGACGCAGTTGCGCCTTATTACCGGCGCGTTCTGGCCGTGTGGCGTCCGCATGGGTTTGCTCCGTTGGCCTTGATGCTGGGCGAACTGGTCCAGGCTTTTTGCGCGCGGGTCAAGTCGGCGGACCGGGTCTTTATCCTGCCGGTCTATTTTGCCGGCGGCACGGCCCAGCGGACGGTGACCGCGGATACCCTGGTGAACGCGCTGCGGGAGCGCGGGGTGTGCGCCGAACTGGCGGCGACCTATGACGATCTGTTGACGCGTCTGAAGGCCGTGGCGCAGGCGGGTGACGGGGTGCTATGGATGGGGGCGCGCGATCCGGACCTGGGCGTCTACGTTCGACGCTTCGTGGCGGATCTTCTGTAATTCTTCGTGGGCCTTGCGGCCAGTGCTGGCGGTGTAGCCCAGAAAAATCATTCCCCCGCACAAACTCCAGACCACCGAAATCAGGTAAAACATCAACGCCAGCGGCAGGGACTGCGTACTGCCGATGCCCAGCGCTCCGAACAGGGCCACCGCAAGACCTTCGCGAATACCCAGGCCGCCGGGAGTGATGGGCAGGGCCGCGACGGCCATGATCATCGGAATGACCGTAAGATACGCAATCAGCCCCAGGTGGATCTGAAAACTCCGGCCCAGGCAGTAACACTCCATGATCACCAGCAGATGGATGGCCAGCGAAAGCAGGAAGGTTTTGAACAGGACGCCGGTTTTGCGGCGATAAAGGAATATGGAAATCAGCGTGCGTTTGATTATCGGTCCGATGACCGGATGGTTAGTAATGCGCCGAAACAGCGGCCAGTGTTGAAACCGGTTGATGTTAAACAGAACCACCAGTCCGATGGCGGTCAGCAGATTCATGCCCAGCATCAGGAGGGCCGGCACGTGCGTCACCCAGTGATTGATATAAAAGGAAGCGCGCCCGATCAGCATGACGAGCGCAATGAAATTGAGCAAAACGAGGCCGATTGTGCGGTCAATCAGCACGGTGGCGACAGCCTCGGGTTTCTTGTGGTGCGTCTCCTGGGCGGCATAAAACGCGCGGGCCAGGTCGCCCCCGGTGGACCCGAACAAGAACGCGTTGAAAAACTGGCCGATAAAGAAAACGCTGAATACGCGGCCCCATGACATGCGCAGGCCGCGCCCATCAAGAATGATTTTCCAGCGGATCACGCCGATGCACAGGCAGATAAAACAAATCATGGCGCCGCACAACAGCCAGGGCCACCGGGTCAGGCTTTCGCGCAGGACCGTCATCAGGCCGTGCAGATCCATTCGTGAAAACAAGTAGGCGATAATACCCACGCCGGCGACCAGGCGCAACAGGGTATACGGCACTTTCTTTGAAAATTTCATGCGCGTTGTTAGGTGCGCAACGTGCGGGTAACCTCCGCGAGGATATCCCGGAGCGTTGCGCTCATCGGTATTTCCGGCTTCCAGTGAATGTCCGTTTCAATGCGGGTCGTGTCCAGGCCGGGGCGTTCGCCGGCGGGCCGATAGCGTTGGGGGTCCACTTCCACCGCGGGGTGCGCGCCGCTCAGGTCGCACAACTGGTCCAGAATCGCGCGGATGGTGGTGGTCTGCTGCGAACAGAGATTATACGCTTGGGCCTGCCGGCCGTGTTCCAGCAGGAGGCGATAGGCGCGGACTACGTCGCGCACGTCGCTAAAGTCGCGGCGGCTATCCAGGTTGCCGACTTTGAGGACTGCCGGGGCCTGTCCACAGGCGATGACCTGTCCACGGGCGATGGCCTGTCCACGGGCGATGGCCACCAGTTGTGCGGCAAAGGAAGCCACTACAAAATGAGGGTCCTGGCCGGGGCCGATATGGTTATAGGGGCGGACGGTCATGACCCCCATGCCGTGCTGACGGGCATACAGAAGCGCCAGCCGGTCGGCCGCCGCCTTGGATATGGCATACGGATTGTCCGGATCCAGCAGGTCATCTTCCTGAACCGGCCGGGGCCGCGGGCGCAAGCCATAGACCTCGGCGGAACTGACGACCAGGATGCGCGCTCCGGGCGCCTGCCGGCGGAAGGCTTCGAGCAGATGAATGGTCCCCAGCAGGTTAATGGAAAAAAGGGCTTCGGGATTGCGCCAGCCTTCCGGGACAAAGGAGAGGGCGCTTAAATGCACGCAAGCCTCCGGCCGTGTTTTTGCCACCACTGCGTTGACGGCATCCTTGTTCTGGATATCGCCGGTATGGATGTCAAGGGTGGGCAGGGTGGCGGGTGAGGTAGAAAGGTCAAACCCGGATACGGTGTGACCGGCCTGCTGAAGGTCGTGGACCATATGCCGGCCGACAAATCCATTGGCGCCTGTAACGAGCACACGCATAGTAGTGAGAATGGAAGATGGTTAATGGTTGATGGTTAATGGAGGGTGAGGGAGACTGCACTGTGGTTGTTTTATCTTTGCATGAACCATTTACCATTACACGTTGACCATGTATATTTAGTTACTGGCGACTTTCAAGCGCTTCAGGTCGGCATCCACCATCATGTCCACCAGCTTGTCAAAATCCA
>JBDRSI010000227.1:0-9664 GCA_043825055.1 Verrucomicrobiota bacterium | reverse complement strand
TCGGGGTGATGTCGGCTTCCGCTCCGCGCCATTGATTGGCGCGGGCGGAAGTGAGTTTTGCACCGGTTCGGGGCAAAATTCAGGTAAGAAAAATCCGGCTATTTTTGAATTATTTTTCCGGATTTGAATATTCCTTGGAATTTGGTATTTGGAATTTATCTTTTGTTGATTTTTCCCATCAGTGCCCGGATCCGCGCGATCACGTCCCGGGTGGTCGTCTCCGGCGTCGAGGCGCCCGCCGTGATGCCCAGCGAACGCACATTCCTGAACCAGCGCGGATCGAGTTCCTGCGGTGATTGAATCCAATGCGTGCGCGAATTCAGGGCTTTTGAGATCTCATAGAGCCGCTTGGTATTGGCGCTCGTGCGCGACCCGATGATCAGTATGGCATCATTTTGCAGAGGGAGAATTTTGATTTCCTCCTGTTTCATGCGCGTCGGCTTGCAGATCGTATTAAAAAAGCGCACATCGGCAATCCGTTTCTTCAGCCGTTCCACGATGGGCAGTACCCGATCCAGGTTCTGGGTGGATTGAACCACGATGGCCGCCTTGCGCACACGCCGCAGGGCCTTCCATGGAATATGCTCCGCATGCTCAATGATCACGGCCCGGCGAGCAATCTGGCCGATAATGCCCAGCACCTCGTCATGGCGGCGGTCGCCGACAACGATCACGCGCCGCCCCTGCCGGTCCATGGCTCGAACGATCCGGTGGATTTCGCGAACCATCGGGCAGGTGGCATCCACGAGGGCATATCCGTGGCGGCGGGCCAGAGCCAGGGTCCGACGGGACGCGCCGTGCGCGCGGATGAGCAGTCTTCCGTTATTGCCCGGTCTCAGCCGCTTGATTTTCCGGATGCCTGCCGCTTCCAGTTCCCGGATTACCGTTTCGTTGTGCACGAGATCGCCGAGCATGCAGACGGCCTTGCGCGAGGAAGCCAGGCCCCGCGCGATCTTGATCGCGCGCCGCACCCCGAAACAAAAACCCGCCGAGTGGGCCAGATGGATTTGCATATCTGAATTCTTTCTGCTATCGTCTCAGCCCAGTTATAACAGAACGGATGATTAACGCAAAGGCGCAACATAGATTGTCATTCCGGGCTTGACCCGGAATCCAGTCTTTCCAATCTGGATTCCCGCTTGCGCGGGAATGACAATTTCGGAATTGATGTAAAGAAGCATTACGGACAAAATCCTTGGTTCCTTTATGACCGAACAGATATTGTCATGAAAAAATCATTTGTCGGGTTCGGGTTCGGCGCGATCCAGGCGGGCCTTTTTCTTTACGAGGCGCACGCGTCGGGACAATTTGACCGGTTTGTGGTGGCCGAGGTAATGCCGGAGGTCGTGGACGCCATTCGTAAGGCCGGTGGCCGTTACCGCGTGAATATTGCCACCGCGCAGGGGATTGAAAAAAAAGAAATCAGCGGGATTACGATTCTGAATCCAAACGATCCGGCTGACCGTGAGGCGCTCGTGGTCGCCGTTGCCGATGCCGACGAACTGGCTTGCGCCTTGCCCAGCGTCAAATTTTATGAGACGGGCGCTGCGGCTTCCGTGGTCAGCGTGCTAACGGATGGGCTTGCCCGGCGCCGCTCCCGGGGTGAGGCGCGCCGTAGTATCATCTATGCCGCCGAAAATCATAACCACGCGGCCGAGATCCTGGAAGCGCTTTTGACCGGTCGCCTGACTGTCCCGGCAACGACATTCCGGGCATCCGTGCAATGTCTGAACACGGTTATCGGTAAAATGAGCGGCATCGTGACCGATGAGGCGCAAATAGCGGAGCAGGGTTTGGCCCGCCTGGCCGGCGCCACGGGGCGCTGTGTACTCGTTGAAGCTTTTAACCACATCCTCATTACGCGGATCGCCTGGGGCGATTTTCCGCGCGGGATCCCGATTTTCATTGAAAAAGACGATCTTCTGCCATTTGAAGAGGCCAAGCTTTATGGCCACAATGCAACGCACGCACTCATGGGCTATCTTGCGCGCGCCCAGGGATACAACACGATCGCCGATGTTCGCCGGAATCCGCAGATCTTGGACCTGGCCCGCGCCGCCTTCCTGCAGGAATCCGGCGCGGCCCTGATCCGGAAGCACCGTGGGCTCGATCCACTCTTTACGGAAGCGGGTTACCGCAACTATGCTGAGGATCTTTTGTGCCGGATGATGAATCCGCATCTGCGTGACCTTGTGGAGCGCGTCGTTCGTGATCCGCGCCGCAAGCTGGGCTGGGATGATCGCCTGGTGGGGACCATGCGCCTGGCGCTGGGGCAGGGGATCACACCCCGTTATTATGCCCTGGGCGCCAAGGCGGCGCTGGCCATGCTATGCGAGAGCGAGCCCGAACAAGACGAAGCACAACTCCTGGACGCGCTCTGGGCCGGGGCCAAAGCCGATGCGCACGAGAAGCAACAGGTCAAGGAGTTGATTCTCCAAAGCAAGTTATAGGAATTTCAAAGTTTAGACTGGATTCCCGCTTGCGCGGGAATGACAGAGTGACGGTGCGTAATTGTCATTCCCGATCTAATCGGGAATCCAGAACAGTTGCGGCGTCAGCCGCCTAATTCAAAAACAAGGAGGTTCCCATGGAATACGTCATTGCCAAAGCCACCCAACGCCCGAGTCTGAAAGGTCTATGGGATGAGGCCACCTGGCGTCCGGCCAACGTCATTACGCTTACCAATTTTCTCAGCCAGAGCAAGTCACGCCACCCGCGCACGGAGGCCAAGGCGGTTTATCAAGATGAAGGCCTGTTTGTATTTTTTCGGGTTTTTGACAAATATATCCGCTGCGTGCAGACCGAGTACCAATCCAGCGTCTGCACGGACAGTTGCGTGGAATTTTTTGTGGAGCCCAAGCCCGGCCGCGGTTATTTCAATTTTGAAATCAACTGCGGCGGTACATTGCTGTTGTACCATTGTGAAACCAAGGGCGCCCCTGCCGGCAAGCCGGTCTACAATCCGGTGCCGTGGGAGTTCGGGCGCCAGGTGAAGATCTATCATTCCCTGCCGCAGGTCGTGGACCCGGAAATCGAGACGGACACGGAATGGCGCATTGAATATTTCATTCCTTTTACGCTCATTGAGCGCTACTTCGGTCCCTTGGGACCGATTCCCGGGCAGGTCTGGCGCGCCAATTTTTACAAATGCGGGGATAAAACGTCCCATCCGCACTGGGCCTCCTGGGCCCCCCTGGGGACTATATTAAATTTTCATTTACCGCAATACTTTGCCCCGATTAGATTCAGTCCATAATTACAGCCAAAGATGTATGTCATTCCGAGCGTAGCGAGGAATCTCTGCCTGCGTTATCAATGCAGCAGAGATCCCTTCGACAAGCTCAGGGCAAGCTCTTCGCTCTGCTCAGGATGACAAAGCAAATGTTCAACATAAAATGAATAGATTCTACGAAGTAGAATCTAACAAGGAGGGTTCGAATGCATATTATTTCCAAAACCATGTACGGCCGGCAGGGATGGGAATTGCGTAATGACAAGCTGACGCTGTTTCTGATGGCCGGCGGCGGAAATATCGCCGGATTGCAGGTAAAAGGTCGTTCAACGGTAAACCCGTACTGGATCCCAACTTGGAAGTTCATCGAACCAGGCGCCTATCGGTCGCGGGACGCCAAGCGGTATGGCGCCAAGTTGTTGGCCTGCATTGCAGGCCATAATCTGTGTCTGGGCGCGTTTGGCGACCCCTCGCCGGAGGAAGCCAAGTCCGGGCTGGGTTGCCACGGCGAAGCGCCCGTGGCGCGTTGGCGGGTTCTAAAACGCAAGGTTACGGCACGGCGCCTGGTCTTTCAGTATGGCTGTGTCCTGCCGATCGCACAGATGCGATTTATGCGGACCGTAACGCTCACGGCGGGCTCGGCAATCGTGCGCATTCGCGAGGTAGTTGTGAATCTGGCACGGCGTGATGTCCCGTTCACAATGTGTCAGCATGTGACTTTCGGTCCGCCGTTCGTGGAACCGGCAGAGACAATTTTTGATATGTCGGCCACGAAGGGCCACACTTTCCCGGGTGCGTTCGGCCGACGGCAACGCCTGAAACCAGACACGCCCTTCACCTGGCCTTTCGGCCCGGGCGTGAAAGGGAAAGTTGATTTGCGATTCATTGGCTCCTCGCCCTACGGCGATTTTACGGCCAATCTGATGAACCCAAAACAGAAACATGCCTGGTTCAGCGCTTTGAATCCGAGGCTCGGACTGATGTTGGCCTATGTTTGGCGCCGCGCGGATTTCCCCTGGCTCGGTATCTGGGAGGAAAACCGCGACCGCAAGGCACCGCCCTGGAACGGCAAGTCGCTGACCCGTGGCATGGAATTCAGTAACAGCCCCTTCCCGGTAGGTCTGCGCAAGGCTGTGGACCGGGGACGCTTCCAAGGCCAGCCGACGTATCGGTGGCTGGCGGCACGGGGAAAGATCACTTACGACTATGCAATTCTGGCGTGCCCGGTGGAAGTATCCTGCAAGGGCGTTGCGACCATCACACCGACAGGCAAAACGTTTGGCGTGGACCTGGTCGTCTAGTTACGTCATTTCACGACTGTGCCGGCCTGAATACGCGGGAATAATGACATTGCAATACCCGCCGGCGTGCCCGGCACAGTTTTACCCCAAGTCTTCAGCATGGCTAACGAGGGTTCCTCCGCGTCCAGTCCCAGGATCTGGCGCAGTTCCCGCATTTTGGCGGGCATGACCGGATACAGCAGGCCGCTCACGATCCGCAATATTTCCACCGCGTGGTACAGCACGGTATTTAGTGCGCCATGCTCCGCCTGTTTGGCCAGCGTCCAGGGCTGGCGCTTTTCCAGATAACGATTGGCCGCCCGTACGGCGGAGGCCACCGCCGCCAATCCCAGGTCCAGCCGCATCTGATCCAGGCATTCTTCCATGCGCGTGGCGGCGTTCAGAACGGCCTGGCGCAACTGCTGTTCGTCGGCGCCGACGCATTCCGCCGTAACGGCAGGGATCTTGCCGCCGCAATGGCTGGTCACCAGCTTCATAACGCGGCTCAGCAGGTTGCCCAAATCATTGGCCAGGTCGGCGTTGTAGCGGCGAATGAAAGCTTCCTCTGAAAAATTGCAGTCCTGGCCTAACGTCATTTCGGCCATCAGAAAATAGCGGAAGGCATCCACACCATAGCGGTCAGCCATCTCAATGGGATTGACCACATTACCGGACGATTTACTCATTTTGCTGTCGCCGACAAGCCACCAGCCGTGGGCAAAAATCGTTTCCGGCATAGGCAAATTCATGGCCTTGAGCATCGTCGGCCAGTACACCGTGTGAGTGGTCAGGATATCCTTGCCGATCAGGTGATAAGACGCCGGCCACCAGCGCTGAAACCGCTGGTCGTCGGCCAGGTAGCCGATGGCACTGATGTAGTTGACGAGGGCATCGAACCAGACATAGGTTACAAAATCATGGTCAAACGGGAGTTCAATGCCCCAGCTTAACCGGCTCTTGGGTCGGGAGATGCAAAGATCATTCAGGGGTTGTTGGAGAAATCCCAGGGTTTCATTGCGCCGGAAGTCCGGCTGAATAAACCCGGGATGTTCGTGAATATAATTAATCAGCCACGCCTGGTAGGCGCTCATGCGGAAAAAATAGTTCGATTCCCTGATGGGTTCCAACGCGCGGCCGCATTCCCGGCAGGTTCCCGCCTCCAGTTCACGCCCGGTATAAAACCGCTCGCAGGGCACGCAGTAGCCGCCGTCGTATTCCGCGCGGTAAATCTCGCCCTGGTCAAATAGCGTCTGGAGAATCTGCTGGACAACGCACACGTGCCGGTTCTCCGTGGTGCGGATGAAGTCGTCATGCGTAATGTCGAGTTTGTTCCACAGCGCCTGGAAACGCCCCACAGTCTGATCCGCCTGTTGCTGGGGGGTCATGGCCCCTTTTTCCGCCGCACGCTGGACTTTCTGGCCGTGCTCATCGGTGCCGGTCAGGAAGAAGGTGGGAATCCCTAGCAGACGATGATAGCGCGCCAGGACGTCGGCCAGGATGGTGGTGTAGGCGTGCCCGATATGGGGCGCAGCATTAACGTAATAGATCGGCGTCGTGACATAGAATTTCTTGTTTTTCATAGTTTCTCGCTTGTGGAAAGCAACTATACCGGTTGCCGCCGCTGAAATCAACCCCGGCAATTTCGGTATTGACCCGCCCGCGTTGGCCCGCTATGGTGTTTTTTCTTAAACCCAAGGGCGAGGTCACCTATAATGTTTATATCCAAATTTAACAAATTGATTCGCAATAAATTTGTCTGGAGCAGTTTTGCCTTTATTGTCATTCTTTCTTTTGTAGTGTGGCAAACAAACACGGGTGGAATCTCCGAGGAGGAAGCCAAGAACGCCGCCGGCAAGCTTGACGGCAAGCCTGTGCCCGCCGCCGAAATGCGCTCGGCCTATTTTAATTCCTACCTGTACATGTCGCTCATGGTCGGCCGACCGCTGAAGGTAACGACCCGCGTTGACGAGGCGCTCAAGCACATGGCCTGGCGGCGGCTGATTGCCTTGCGCGGTGCCCAGGAAGCGCGCCTGGCAGCCAGCCCCGAGGAAGTGGTGGTTGCCATTCAGCAGCAGCCTTTTTTTCAGGAAAACGGCCAGTTCAGCCGCGCGCGCTACGCCGCCTTTGTTCAACAGTTTCTGGCAAACCTGCGCGCCACCGAAAATCAGTTTGAAGACCACATCCGCCAGGAAATCCTGATGAGCAAGGCCCGCCTGATGCTGGCCCAGGCCACATGGGTGGCGCCCTTGGAAATCGAGCAAGTGTACCACCAGCTTTATGATACGTTTGTCGTCAGTTATGTGTTGCTTACCCGTGACGAGCTGGCGAACACCGTGAAGGTTACCGACGCCGAAACGCGGGCATATTTTGAGGCGCATACGAACGACTTTACGATCCCCGCAAAAATGCGGGTCAAGTATGTGACCTTCCCATTCGCGCGCTTTTTGGATGAAGGCGCCCTGGAAGATAAGGACTTGCGCAGTTATTATGACGAGCATATTGAGGAGTTCACCACGCGCGGGACTGGGGACCTGTTATCGGCCCAGTCATTCGAGGAGGTTGAGGACACGCTCCGCGATCAACTGGCACGCGAAGCGGCGGAGGCGGTGGCCGGCGACCAGGCTGCCGATTTTGAAGTCGCCCTGGCCCCGGATCGCAAAGGGCAAGCACCATCCTTTGAGACGGTTGCGCGCGCCGTCGGCCTGGCGGTGACAACTTCGGCGGTCTTTACATTGAATGGCCCGGTTCCCGGCCTGCAAGTCGGGTTGGATTTCAACAAAGCCGCCTTTGCCCTGCGGCCGACGCCGGACGATTATTTCAGTTATCCCGTGCGCGGCAGCAACGCGTTTTATGTGCTGGCATTCGATGTAAAGACCGATCCGCGCGTGCCCGCGTATGATGAGGTTCGGGCTGAGACACACCGGGCGGCGTTGGAGCAGGCAGGTTCCAATAAGCTGGCGCAGACGGCGGAGACCATTCACCAGACCGTGGCCGACGCGCTCCAGCGCGGCAAGACGTTTGACCAGGCCATTCGCCCGTATCGCCTGGAAGTGATCACCACGGATCCTTTTGCAATCCGCACCGGGTTGGACGCGGAGGACAAGGACACGTTTTATGAACTGACTAAAAAAATCCTGTTTTTGAATGCCGGCGAATTGACCGACGTAATCCCGGTCGAAGGCGGCGCGGTGATCGGCCATGTTGATTCCAGGATCATGGCCGACCGGACCTTGTTGGGAGGCATCAAGAATGAACTGGGCCAGTATATCCGCAAGCGCCGCGAGGATTTGGCCTTTCGTGAATGGCAGGAATATTTACTGGCCGCCCATAAATTTGAAGATACCGCTTTCAAAAAGAAATCTATCGCGGAAGAGTCGGAAGAAGCGGAGGAATCGGAGCCGACGACAGAGGACGGAAGACGGACTGAAGAGGGACCGTAGACTGAAGGCTGTAGACTGTGGGCTGATTGTCATTCCCGCGAAAGCGGGAATCCAAGATCAGAACAAAATAAATCCTTGCTGGATTCCCGCTTTCGCGGGAATGACAGGAAAAACCGGATTCAGGCCGCATTACCCATTAACCATCCGCCATTAACCATTCCCGATCTGCGCGCTTACGCGCGGATCGGGGTGATTATTCCCGCTGGCGCGACCGGTTCCGGCTCCGATAATATCGGGACAACATCAGGAAGAACCGGAAGGTGTCACGGATCGGGTTGATCTTGCTTATTTCCTCGTTATAGATTACGGAAATGGGCACTGCATCCATGCGAATGCCTCGGGATGCAATGTGCAAAAGGATTTCGGACTCCGCCGCGAAACGCGTGGAATGGGCTTCGATGAACGGCAGAACATCGCAGCGGTAGAGACGAAACCCGCACTGCGTATCCGGCACGTACTGGTTCATAGCCCGGCTCAATAACCAGCTCATGTAGCGGTTGGTCCATTTGCGGACCTGCGGCATATTGCTCAATGCCCCCATCCGATTCCCAATCAGCACGGGAATGCCGGTGCGCTCGTAGGCCTCGATAAAGCGCGGGATATCGGCGGGATCATGCTGACCATCGGCATCCAGCGTAATCAGGTAATCAAACCGGTTCTGGCGCGCATAATTGAACCCCGTATTGAGCGCCACCCCCTTGCCCATGTTGGCGGTGTGGCGGACCACCACGGCGCCGGCGTCGGCGGCTTCCTCGGCCGTCCGATCCGGGGAACCGTCATCCACGACGATAACCGGTTGGACATATTTCCGAACGCGCTGGACGACGTCGCGGATCATCCGCTGTTCCCGATAGGCCGGAATGACGACACAGGGCTTCTGTTCATGGCGCGAGGCTGAATTCATGATTTCTCCATAGGTTCCAAAAATCGTCGAACATGAACCACTGCAGGGGATTACGGCCGATTTCCTTTTCCAGCACATCGCGGATACGCTCCTGCAATTCCGCCACCGTGGTCCAGGGTTCCGGCACAATCGGGGGATAGAGGCGCAGGAGAAAGGTATCGTCCGGCTGACGCAAGAGGAACGTCGGCACCAGGGGGGCTTGGGTCTTGACGGCAATCCGCGCCGGGCCGCTGGACAGGTGCGCCGGCTTGCCAAAGAACAGAATCGGAAAATGGTGGGCGGTAAAATCGCGGTCGGCCAGCATGGCCACACATTCCTTGCGCTTCAGCGCATCCATGACGCCGCGCGCGGCGTGCCCCAGCGGAATGCATTGGAGACCGCGCTGACTGCGGTGTTTTTGAAACAGCGCATTGACTTTATTTGTTCGTTGCGGCAGAAAGACCGCATGGATGCGCCGCCCCTGGGATGCCAGAATGGCTCCGCCTAATTCCCAATTACCCAGGTGCGCCGTAATGAATATAACGCCGCGCCCCAGCGCTTCGGCCTGCTCCAGGTACTCGATATGTTCCAGACTTACAAGACGCTGGATCCCGGTTGGCGTAAATCGCGCAAACTTGAAAAAATCAACCAGATACTTGCCGAAGTACTGAAAATTTTTGCGTGCCATCTGCTCGAGCGTTTCATCCGAAGCGGTTACGCCCTGCACGATCAAAATCTGCCGGAAGTTGGAAATGACTGCGCGGCGGCCGGCGTGATCAGACACATAAAAATGGTCGGCAATGCGCAGACCCAGCCAGTAGGCAAACCG
>JBDRSI010000226.1:0-15075 GCA_043825055.1 Verrucomicrobiota bacterium | reverse complement strand
TTTCGCGTGTTTCGCGGGCATTGTTTCAGTTTCTTGTCTTATTTTTTATAGCGGTTTTTGGCGGATCTAATAATGGATCAGTCATTGCTTTACAACTTCTTTTGCATCGCGCTCCGCAGTCTGGCGCACGACGTAGGTTGGACGGTCCATGAGCCGAAAATGCATCCGGGCAATATACTCACCGATAATCCCCAGGGCAAAAAGCTGGGCTCCGGCAAAAATGGCGATAATGGAAGCCAGAAATGGGAAGCCGGGAACGCTGTAGCCCGTGATCAGGTAGCGGCCGACCACGTAAATCAGGATGCCGATTCCGAAAAGCGTGAAAAAGAATCCGATCCAACTGGCCAATCGAAGAGGTAGCGTCGAAAAGCCGGTAATAACGTCAAAACAATGTGCCAATAACTTGGGCAACGAATAACTGGAGTGTCCGTGGGTGCGTGTGTCATGCCGGACTACTATGGAAGTGAAGCGCATGGTGCCCCAGGTAAGCAGAACATCAATGGATACAAACGGTCCCTGGAACTCTGCAAAAGCATCACGCAATTGCGTGCGAAAGGCCCGAAACGAGTTGCCAATTCCAGCCGTTTCCACGTGCATTGTCTTCAATAGCCGCCGCATCAGCCGGGAGGCTGCGTCCCGCCGGACCCCGTGTTGATTTTTCTCCGGTAGTCCGTAAACCACGTCGAATCCTTCCGCCAGCTTGGCCAGCAACTTCGGAATTTCTTCCGGCGGATGCTGGAGATCGGCATCCAGCGTGACAATCACGTCGAACCGTGCCGCGCGGATACCGCAGAGCAGGGCATTGTGCTGGCCGAAGTTGCGCATGAGGTTAATACCCCGGATGCGAGGGTCGGTGCGGGCCAGGTCCGCGATCAAGTCCCAACAGCGGTCAGGACTACCGTCGTTGATCAGGATGATTTCGAAATCGGCTGGGCGCTCCTGCAATACGGCCAGCAATCGTTCTACCAGCGGACGCAGGGACACTGCGGAGCGATACACCGGCACCATCACGCTGACGGATGGGGTTGACATGGCATTGTATCCTGTCATTTGCTCGGACGGCATGAAAATAAAGCTCCTGCGAGAATCAATTGCAAAACGCGCGTTTTGCCGGAATTCAGAAGACAAAAGAGCCAGTTCCAAAACTCTATTTTGCCACAAAAATGGCCTGCTCCACCGTAGTAAAACCGCTTGGCTACAACCTTCCTGCGCCCGCCATAGCGGGCTTCGCGAAGGCGGGAGGCCGGACACAAGAGACACAAAACAAGATAATAAAGTATAAGAGCATGATATAACCTGAATATTTCACGTGAAATATTCAGGAATAACTATTGGCTCAACTATCATTATCGTTCCTTTGTCAAGCCGCCTGCCTGATGTTGCAGATTCAGTCCGAGCAAACGATCGGCGTTTTTCCAGGTGATTTTTGCGTGGGCTTCATCCGCGATAAGCCGCTGCTCCTTGAGTTTTTTGAAATACGGCACGATGGGCAGTTCCTGCGGATCATTGGCGATGTCCGTTCCCCAGCAAAGCCGGTCCTGAAACTCTTCCATGAACTGGTAGCCGAATTCCGGATCGCGGCTGATGGAGTTGTGGCCGCTGCCCGCGGACAAGTCGCCGTACAGGTTGGGGTACTTGCGGAACAGTTCCACCAATCGGCCCGGCGTTACCGGCCCCTTGGGATACGGTACGCGCTCGCCGTCCTGGATGACGTCGGTGCTGATCTCGGCCCAGAAAGGCTGAGAGTGACCGAGGAAGATCAGGTTCGGGAAGGTCTGCAACACTTTCTCCAGCCGGGGCAGACCCACCTCGTCAATGAACCCGTAAAAAGAGCCCTTCTGCGGGGCCACATGAAACGTCAACGGTAACCCCGACTTCTCAACATGCTTGAAGAAATTCATGCAGAGCGGATCGTCGAACGGCAAATTGGGGATGCATTCTCCCACGCCCTTGCAACCCAGTTCCTTGTAACCTTCCAGCAACGGTGTAAAGTCCGCCATCTCATCATTCCTCAAGTAGCGCGGATCCATGCTGCAGAAAGGAATAAGTCGATCCGGGTACATGGCGCAGATTTCGAGAATTTCCTCCACCGTCACCATGGTGTAACGCCACTCGGGACTGAGCGTCACCATGATGCATGCCATGTCGATCCCATTCGCGTTCATCATTTCGATCAGGCGTTCAGGATGGGGATAGTGACTGCCGTTGGGACGAGTGATCTTCGGATGCCGCGGCTTACAGCAATGAACGTGAATATCGATGAACATAATCCACTATTCCTCCTCAATGCTACTGACGAGGGTGACGTTTTTGTGAATGCCTGTTTAATGGTGGTAGAGTGCCGTGCCAAACGAGGGGCGTCAAGGAAAATCGTTATTCGGAGACAGGACTTCGGCATGGGGTGACGTCTTCGTGGAGCGACGTGGCGGATTTCTGTCCAGGCGTATCCGCCACCGCCTGTTACTTGCGTGCCGCCATGGCAATGGTTGTCCCTGGAATCCAACAAGACAACCGTCCCATCCTGGCCGGCGTGTGAATCGCCAACTTATTCGCGATAAGCGCTAACGGAAACGCATGTAAATAGGGAATGGCGCGAATGTCCCTAAATCCGGCCGATGCCAGCAATCGGTTCAGCGTTTGCCGATCATAAAAGGCCACATGTTCCGGAATCTTGAATGATGCCCATTTCCGTCCCATTAACGGGAACCAAAGACTGCCGATATTCGGCGTGGCCACAGCCACCACACCGCCCTCCTTTAATTTTTCCCGAATAGTTTGCAACAACGGAACCGGCCGATAGACATGTTCAATGACATGCGCCAGGACGATGCAATCGTAGCGGTCGTCACGGGGCAATCCATCAATATCACCCTGATAGATTTTGGCTCCATAGGTGGCGGCCTGCTTGACCGCCTGGGGAGAAAAATCCGTGCCGACGCGTTGCGGGAAATACGGCCGGGCCTCATCCAGTAGGTAGCCATAACCGCAACCAATCTCGAGTAGCGCGCCATGCAGGGGAAAGCGGTCGTTCAATTTTTTCAAAAACCGGCGAAATGTCAACCGCAAGGCCGGCTCCTGCGCGGCATACGAATCATATCCCTGCCCCTCAAAATAGTTGTGATGCGCGTAAAGCTCGGCTACGCCCTCGGGGGTTAAGCGGGTGGCGCAAAAATACAAGCCGCATTCCGCGCAACGCGCCAGTTTATAAGGCATAAAGTCGAACCGCGTGGGCTTGCCGTTGCCGGCGCCGCATAACGGACAGTCTGCCGTTTCCAGTTGGATGTTGTTGGACAGATTCATTCAGGCTCCCGCGCGCGGATCGTCCTCACCGTTGTCCGCGATCTTGCGGCCAGGTATCTAAACTGTCGCGTTCTCGTCTTTCTCCGCCTGGTCCGCGCTCCGCTGTCCCGTAACGGAACTGCGGCGAAGGTCAATGAGATAGCTTGGCCGGCGCTTGACCTCCTCGTAAATACGGGCGATATAATTGCCCACGACGCCGATGCTGAGCATGATGATACTGCCGAGAATCAAGACCAGCAAAATGACGGTGGCAAACCCGTCAATGGCGTGGCCCATGACCTTGTCATACAGCGCCTTCGCGCCCAGCGCCATGCTGATGAAGAGCGTCAAGGCGCCCGCCCATCCCACGACCTGCAGCGGCAACGAGGAGAAGGACGAGATGATCGTCAATGAATATTTGACCAGGCGCAGCCGGGACCATGCTGCGTCGCCGCCGTGCCGCTCCGGCACCTCGAACGGGATGCGCGCGGAGGGGAAGTGCATCCACGTGATCAGGCCCCGGAAGAATCGTCCCCGCTCCGGCAATCGGCAATAGGCCTCCACAACCTTGCGGTCCAGCAACTTGAAATCAGAATGATTCCGTAGATCGAATCCCGCCAGCCGGCTGAAGAGCGCATAGAACCCGCCGGCCAAAAGGCCGGAGAGCCATGACTCACAACCACGGTCAATTTTATAAGCCTCCACAACATCAATGTCCTCGCGCCAGAGCTGGATCATCCGGGGCAGCAAGGCCGGCGGGTGTTGCAGGTCGCTGTCCATGACGATTACGGCGTCGCTCGGCGCGTGATCCAAGCCCGCATGGATTGCCGCCTCTTTCCCAAAGTTCCGCGTGAGGGCCAGCACCTGGACGATCGGCTCGGTTTCCGCCAGGCGCTGGACGATGCGCACCGTGTCGTCGCCAGAGCCGTCATCCACCACGAGAATCCGGGCATCAACCGTATCGCCCAACAACTTTACGGATTCCATGATTTGACGCATATTCGCGGCGATCGCCTTCGCTTCATTCAACACGGGAATGACGATAGTTACGGATTTCATACGGGTCGTCTCCGGATAAAGTTATGCATTGTTTTGTAACTACTCTCGCGAATCCAACTGTACCAGCGCTGTGTCCGCCGTCAATCCCGGCGCCAAACCACGCCGCCCTTCTGGCGATCGAATCGCAACACAGGCGAATAGGTTGTCCAATCTTCGGGCGAGTCATAGCGCAGGAAGAAATCAAAGACACCGCCGCCCGTGGCGTCCCGCTGTCCCTGGGGTAAAAAAATAATCCGGTCCAATACGCGGCCTTCGGCCAGACGCACCATCAGGTAATTCCCCTGCTCGTATGGACCGAGCCGCCATTGCGCGGCATGCTTCTCGAACCGCAGATCAATCCGCAAGGCCGATTCCAGGACCCGGGCGCGGGATTCAGCCTGCTGTCGCCGGAATTCTTCCGTGATCTCTTCCATCCGGCGACACGATTCGTTGTATGCCCAGACCGAGGCATTGGAACGCGCCGCTCCATACACCAGGCCCAACCTGGTCTGGATTTCCAAATCGGCATGGTCATCAATAACGATCGGCGCCGATCCCACGCCGCCGAGTTCACGCTTAATGGCCGCCACGTAACGCGCGACATGAAAAGGTGGGCGGATCAGAAAAATCCGGTCGCCCGAGGCGGCCCACAAAAACCGTCCCTGAGTTTCATAGCTATCGATCCAAGATTGAGATCGGCGCTGTTCCCTCAGCATTTCACGGCCTGCGGCCAGGCTGACCGCCGCCCACAGTGCGAGCGCGACCCATACCTGCCAGCTATGGCCCCGCCAACGGTGGCCGCAACTCAGTCGTTCCATGATTAGTGCGCACGCGGTTGCCATACCCCACCATACCACCAGCAGATAGCGGTTCGGGGAGACCAAGCCGGGAAAAAGCGTCAAGGGCGCCAGCGGCCCCAGCAATGCGAACAGGCCAACCAGTCCAAAGGCAATCTTTCGCCAGCCCAACCCGACGAGCAACGCAAGGCCGCCCAATCCGGCGATCATGACGCCCCGGCCCAAACCGTCGGCGCCCAAGATCATAACAGGAATGTGCCATAATGCCTGGCAGACCTGGACGATGCCCGGGCCGGGGGCGTGCGACTGATATCCCCCGACTAACGCGCCCAGCATAAACCAGCGCCACGGCAAATAGGCCGTCAGCACGATTAAGAACGGCAGGGCCTTCAGGCCGCGCTGTTTCCACGTGCTCTCCGGCAGAAACAGCAGAAGAATCGGCAACGGCAAATAGATTTCCTTGGCCGTGACGGCGAGCAGGTAACAAAACCCGCCGGCCACCGCCGGCCACCATGTCCGGCTCCTGAGGGCGCACACAAATCCATAGGCGGCGATGAGCGCGAAAAACAAGCCTTGCACATAATGGACGGTCATGAGCTCGTGGGCCACGTGCATCACGGGCGCGCCCAACAGAAAAAGGAACGCTCCCAACCATGCCCAAGCCGTGCAGACCCATAACCCCAACAGGACACGGGTCATCCAGGCCACTGCAAACAGGGACAACAACTGCATTGCATAAGCGGCGCCCGGGTGTTCTATGCCGCAGAAAACATAGATCAGCCGATAAAGCATGGCGGCCCACGGCACCAAGCTGGCTTCCGAGAATGCCCGGCTGACTTCCGGCATCGCAAAGTACTGCCAGATCCGATCATGCCGAATCACAAACCACAGGTGAGCGGCATCATCATAATGCCACCAGCCCGAACAAACCGAACCGTAAAGCATCCACGTCGCGGCGGCCAACGCCAGCGCCGCGATCAGCGTTCCCGTCCGCCGATTGCCTTTGATCATCCACCCGGAGGTCCAATGTATTGGCTGTTGATCGTCCATATGCGGCGGTTACCCGACGGGATTGTTTTGGCAACGAGCATCAAGATTGCGCAGTTATACAAGAAATTGGTGGCATGTCAACGCCGAAGCCTTCCTTATGGCGGGCGCTCAACCCGGTAAATGTGCCTGCCGGCGTATGAATAAATCTTTTTCAGCTTCGATACGCGGTCAAGCGATTCAACTTGGTTGTCCACACATAGCAGATAATCCACGTTCAGGGCGGCAAACCGCGGGTTGTCCGGGTGCAGTAAGACGGCGACGCTATCATTATAAATGAGATGGATCTTAAAGTCGTCCGGTACGGGCGGCACTTTGAAGACAACATGGGCGTAGCGATTATACGCCGGCCGGGCTTGGCCTTCCGGGTCCAGTGTTTTCCACAATTCAAGCTGGGAATAGGCGTGCACGCCGTTGAGCGCGCGCGACCCGATCATTCGAAACAAATTCGGTAACGCCGCGTCGCCGTAGGCAATCCAAACCGGCTGACGACTTTGCTTTTGCGCTTCCTGATCTATTGTCCGGATTTTTTGTGAGAGCGGATTCTCCTGAATAAAGGTCGTGCCGCCGCGGGCCAGAGGATTAACGGCATAGGTGGTCAGGATGGAGGCGAGCATGATGGCCGGGAGGACCAGGCGCGGCGCCAGGTAGAGCAAGGGCGCCAGCGCCATCGCAAAAAGACCCCCGATCAGCGCCGTGTTCAGGGAATAATCCGGAAAGTACCTGGACAACTTGAATGCTAACACCACGTGAAACGTAATCCAGAGCGCACTGACGATCCAAGGCGTAACGTGATCCTTACGGGATGCTGGAATTAATTGTCGCCGATGGGAAACATACACTGACAATAAAAGAATATCCGCGATCCCCAGTCCGATCAGCGTCCGAAAAGGCGGTGCACGATTCATCAGCGTCCAGCGCGACAGTAGTTCCGGAAAACCGATCAGGTTCCAGATCAGCAGGAAGACAATATAACCTGTAATCCCCAGGATCAAGGCATTGGGCGGTTTACGGGTGCACCACCAGTCACGGAGCAAGGCGGCAACCACCAGCGGAAAAACCAGAAAAAAAGCGGCGCCGCAACACGGAAACTGGAAATCCCGCCAATTCTGCGGCGGCTTAATGCTGAGGACATTACCTCGGAAAAGATGCCAAATTGTTTGATCGCCGCCGGACGAGAAACGGTGGCCGGGGTAATCACTGTTTCGAATGATATCAATTATTTCCCAGTTGCTCGCTGCCATGTACGCGCCCATGCCGAGAATGCAGAGAACGGCTAACAGGGCGCAAGCCCAGCGGGGCCCGCTGGGCCAATGAATATGGAGCCGCGTCGCTTGGCGACTCTCTGCGAGGTCGGGGTCATGGGCCCTGTCCGCCATCTCATCCCCTGTGGCGCTCTTGTCTTGTCTCGCCAGTGCCATCCCGGTAAAAACAAAGACGATGAAGTAAAGCAGGGTGACCAGATATGGCGTGTAATTGCAGGTCAAAAGGAACGCCACCCCAAACCATGCTAAGAGAACGGTTGACAGCAGAAGCTGAAAGGTTGATCGGTCCGTCCTTAGGCGTGCCAAGGCCAACAGCGTGCCGCAGGCGAAAATCACCGTCGGCGCGCAGTTGAGCGACCAGGCCTGAAAAAACGGCGAGCAGAGCAATGCCGTGGCGCCGCACGCGGACGTCCATTCGTCGTTGTCCATCAACCGGCGCAGAACCAGCCACACGGTGATCCAGGCGCCAAACGCATAAAACCACCACTGGAACGCCATGCCGATATCGCCGGAAATGAAATAGCCCCAAACCTGGGGACGAAATAACACCATCAGATCGCGCGCCGGCGCCGCGCCGGTGATCAGCATATTGTAGTGTCCGTCGCCGATCAGCCGATTTTCAACGGCGAAGGGCGGTTGGTCGGCCCGCTGGGACAGCATGTGCGGCAACATCACAATCCAATCATCCGTCCGGTAGCGATTGGCCTTGTTAAAGAACACTTCGCGGTGCGGTGAGCCGTCAATGACGGTATGCCAAAATGAAAAGGAAAACCCATGAATCCGAGCGCCTGTCAGGATGCCTCCGAACAGCGTCAGGCAAGTAATGACGACGATCGGTAAAATCCCCTTGGATTTGATACGCGATGAATTCATTGGCTTGCTATGACATGCAGACCTGCCCGGCGAGCCCCGGCACAATTCCGTATGCTGTTACGGATTCGGGTTCTTCTTCATGAAATACTGCATAAACTCGATCGGGAACGGGAAGATAATGGTGGAATTCTTTTCGGTGGCAATTTCCGTCAGTGTCTGCAGGTAGCGCAACTGCACGGCCACCGGCTGGGCGGCCATGATGTCGGCGGCATCCTTCAATTTCGAGGAAGCCTGGAATTCGCCGTCGGCGTGAATGACCTTGGAGCGGCGTTCGCGTTCGGCCTCGGCCTGTTTGGCAATGGCGCGCTTCATGTTTTCGGGCAGGTCCACGTCCTTGACCTCGACCGCACTGACCTTGATGCCCCAGGGGTCCGTGCGCTCGTCAATGATCTTCTGCAGCATCCGATTGATTTTTTCGCGGTTGGACAACAAATCATCCAATTCGTGCTCGCCCAGGACGGAACGCAGCGTCGTCTGGCCCATCTGGGACGTGGCGTAGAGATAATCCTCCACGGCAATGATGGCCTTGGACGGTTCTAAAACCTGGAAATACATCACCGCGTTCACTTTAAGCGACACGTTATCCTTGGTCACCACTTCCTGCGGCGGCACATCCAGGGCTATCGTGCGCAGCGAGACCTTGGTCATTTTTTCGAACATGGGAATCAGCAGAATAAGTCCCGGCCCGCGCACGCTGACAAACCGGCCCAGGCGGAAGACCACCCCACGTTCATATTCCTTCAGGATTTTGACCGTATTGACGACGAGAAATAAAACTATCACGATAACCGCAATTAATCCCGGACCCATGATGTGACCCTCCTGTTTTGAAGTCAAAATGAAGAATGCAGAATGTCATCCCGACTCTCCGAGAGGTCGGGAAGAATGATTCCGATTACTGTTCTCCGTTTTCGACTCCGGTTTACCAATATTCTTATCTCTGACTTCCGACCTCCGAATACGCTTGCCGCTTTCACGCTCCACGCGCTTCTTCCACTTTCAATGTCATTTGCTTGACGGCGACTACCTTTACGCGGCGGCCGGCCGGAATCTCCGTATCGGCCACGGCATTCCAATGTGCGCCGGCTACAAAGGCCGTGCCTCCGTCCCGGGAGATCACCGTGCGGGCATCCCCTTCCTGGCCTACCAGGCCCTCGGCGCCCGAGACCGGACGTCGGACCATGGCTTTCAGCGATAACAATACGCCGAGCGCGAAAAAAGTGCAAGTGATCAGCACAACCGGAATGATCACCTGCAACGATACTCGCATGGCGGGATCGAGGTTGTGGTTGAACAGCATGAGCGATCCCATTACCATGGCCACGATGCCTCCCACAGTTAATACGCCGCCCGACACCACATAAATATCCGCTAAAAAAAGCGCTAATGCCAGCAAAATCAGCAGAATGCCGGCGTAATTGATCGGGAGCATTTGGAACGCAAAAAAGGCCAGAATCAGCGAAATGGCGCCCACCACGCCCGGAAAAATGGCGCCGGGATTCGACAACTCGAAATACAGGCCCATTAAGCCGAGCATTAACAGGATATAAGCCAGATTGGGATTGGCAATGGCGTGCAACAGTTCGTCACGCCAGTTCATTTCGAAGCGCGTCAGCACGGCGCCCTTGGTTTTCAACGTCACGGTAGTTTCGTTGAGCTTGACGGTGCGACCATCCAGCAGGGTCATCAGCGCTGCCGTGCTCGGCGCCACCAGGTCAATTACCTTGTTCGCCAGGGCCTCGGTTTCCGAAAGCGACACGCTTTCCTTGACGGCTGAATTGGCCCAATCAATGTTGCGTCCCCGCTTTTCGGCGATGGAACGGATGTAAGCCGCCGCATCGTTGGAAACCTTGGCCGCCATGTTGGTGTCCGTCTGCAACGATTGTCCGATGGATACGGGATGGGCGGCGCCGATGGCCGTGCCGGGTGACATGGCGGCCACGTGTGCCGCCATGGTAATAAAGGCGCCGGCCGAGGCCGCGCGCGAGCCGGGGGGCGCCACGAAGACCACCACCGGCAATTTGGCCGACATGATGTGCTTGATGATGGCACGCATGGAATCATCCAGGCCGCCAGGAGTGTCCAGTTCGAACACTACGCACTCGGCCTGTTGCTGTTCCGCACGGTCAATGGCTTCGATCATGAACTTGGCCGTAATGGGGCCGATGACGCCATCCACCTTCGCGACCAGCACCTCCGCGCCGCCGGCACCCGCCTGCAAGCCGAGGGCCAGCAGAACACTACATAGAAACTGCCGCAAGATCATAATATGCACCCGTGAATTATACTGCAAGATAACGCTAATATAAGGAAATCGGGTCGGGTTGTCAAACTAGAATCCGGCCATGAATTCGGCAAGAAGCAACAGGACTACCAATTATTTGCTTGTCGTGCTATAATGTGCCCCATGGACTTGTTGTATGCCAAATATAACCGTCATCGCCTGCCCCCGTTTCAGATTGAAACCACGATCTGGCGGGACCGTGACCGGAAGTTTGTTTTTAAAAAAGCGTTGGGTCCGGACGCGGTTGGGCACCTTCAACGCCTGCACGAACAGGCCGTGCCGATCCGTCACAGCCTGCACGGCGACCGCCTCCGGTTGCCGGAAGTCACCGTCATTGACGAGCAAACCCTGCGGTTCGATTTCGTGGAAGGCCGCAGTCTGGATGCCCTGCTGGTCAGTGCCTTCCGGGAGCAGGATAAGGCGCGGTTCCTGGGTATTATTACCGACTACCTGGCGTTGCTGAACAGCGCGTTTGCCACGGTCCCGGTGCCGGTGCTTACGGAGGCCATGCGGCAGGTGTTTGGGCTGGCATCGCCAGCGGAGCTCAAAGGCCTGGGACCATTTCTGACACCGGCGCTGATGGACCCGGTGTTTGAAAATATTCTCGTGAACGGCGACCGACATTATCTGATTGACCATGAATGGGTATTCGAGGGATGCCTGCCGGTTTCGTTCGTCCTGTTCCGGAGCCTGTTTTACTTTTACGAGAAGAACAAAGAGCTCAGCCTCGAAACTTGGATGCCCCTGGCCGCGGTGCTGGAACGCTTTGCCCTTGCGCCGGAAACCGTCCACCGCTACCGGGAGATGGACGAAGCTTTCCAAGCGCATGTCTTCGGCCGCGAGCGTTGTTACCGCTACAAGGACCGCTACGCCAAATATGCCTATTCCGTGCCGTGGTTCCTGGAAACCATCGCGTACCAGCGGCAGGTGATCGACATGATGCAAAATAGTCGCGGCTGGAAGTTTGTGCAGAAGACCGGCCGCCTGATGGACACGCATTTTCCGCCGGGCACCCGCCGCCGCCGCGTTCTGGAGCGTATCCTGCGCCACCTCCAAGCCTTCATGTAATCATCTCGTCCGTGGCGAAAATTATTCGCACGACAACCGGTAATGCCGGTCAATCATCGGCGACGGGCCCGCGTGCCGGCTGAACAGCGCCCATTTCTCGTAGCTCTCTTCCTGCTCCGCGCGGGAGGCCGATTGATGATGAATCAGCTCGGCGAAGGGCGTGTACATGATTTTGTAGCCGGCGCGAATAATTTTCAAGCAAAGGTCGGCATCATTGAACGCGATCGGGAAGCGGACTTCATCAAAACCGCCTACGGCCTGAAACACCGATTTGCGGATCAGCATGCAGGCGGCAGTCACGCCGCTGACATCCCGTTGGACCCTGGTGTAATAGCTTTCATCGAGATGGAGATTCATGGCGCAATAATACACGTCCGGCCGGAACACCATGCCGCCATGCTGAAGCTCGCCGTTCGGGTACCTGAGCCGACAGCCCACCGCGCCAACCCGCTCGCGGTAAATATGCTCCAGCATTGCTTCCAGCCAGTCGCCCTGCTGGATTTCCACGTCGTTATTCAGAAACAACAGGAACTCGTTGGGGATTTGAGCAACCGCCCAATTATGTAAGCGGGCGTAATTGAACGGCTCGTCAAACGTCAACAGGCGGAGCCGACCGGTCGGGCTCGGGCGCAGGGAGGCCAGGTAAGCCTTGGTTTCCGCTTGGTCCGACCGGTTGTCTATCAGATAAACGACGGTATTGGCGAATGTTGTTTTTTTAAAACTTTCCAGCAGACGTTGCAAATAGACCGCTTGATTCTTGAACGGGATGATGATCGCAACTTCGTCGCGCGTATCCGGCAAGGCGTACTTGACCCGATACCAGTGAAACGCGTCGTCGGTCACGGTGGCCCGGATTGCGTGGCGGTCGAGATAAGCCTGGATGACCTTTTTTCCGTTGAGGTAGGACTTGGGCCATTGCGGCGTGGAACGCCGGTTGAACGAACGGATGTCGTTGGAGGTGGCCGCATGGTGGGCGCGCCAGGCGTAAAGCGTGAGCGGCAGGTGATAAAACCGGAACCCGTGTTCCAGGGCTCTCAGCATGAGATCGTGATCCTGTGCGCCGTCGTAGTCTGAATTCAGCGGGCCGATCTGCCGGAGCGCCGATCGCTTCATGATGACGAAATGCAGGACGGCGTTGCACGAGAGCAGAAGGTCGAGCGAGATCGGGCATTTGCGCATCTGCCCGACGATGGTGTTCTTGCTGTTGATCACGACCTCGTTGGTGAAAAACACGTCCTCGTCATGGCCGTCGTTCACGGCCCGTGCGAAGTAGGCCAACGCGTCCGGATGCAACAGGTCGTCGTGGTCCATGAAGGCGATATAGTCGCCGCGGCCGGCTTCAATGCCGGCGTTGGTGGCTCCGCTGATGCCCAGGTTGCGCGTGTTACGGATCAGCTTCACGCGCGGATCGCCTTCGGCCTCTGAAAGCGCGGTGAGTGTGCGCGGCTGGGTGGACTGGTCATCCACCAGGATCAGTTCGAAGCGGTCGTAGCTCTGTGCCAAAACACTCGCCACGGCTTCCTTCAGCCAGGCCGAATTATAAACCGGCATGACGATCGAAACGAACGGCCGCATCTTCAGCAATTGCACATACGCTGGCGCGTTGGATGGTTTTGTCGGCGGGAATTTTTCCATGAGCCCGAGGCCTGTTTTCGGGATACCGCACAGGCGGGCAAATTTACGGAACGTCATCAGAACGGCCTTGTGAATACCATGTTGCCAACTGATGCGCCAGAACTGACGAGGCAATTGAAAAAGGCCGGGCAATTAACACTCCCTTCTGTTGTTTGGAAGCACTTCCCGAAAGAACGCTTCCCAATGCGATGGTTGTTGGTTGAAGCATATTATTCCTCCTTGCCATTGTCAATCCGGCTCATTGCGGTCTTTTGACATGTTATTAACAGGCGGTTATCAGCATGTTGATGATAACCTGATGCCAAGGAGTTTCAATGTAACACATATTCTGGATTCCCGTTTTCACGGGAATGACAGAATGGGTACGTGTGCTTGTCATTCCCGACTGGATCGGGAATCCATGATTTTCTTTGTTGTCGCCCTTATCGGGCAGGCCTTCCACTGCCCTGCGCTGAGCGTGGCGTCGCGCCATTTCGGCATACACCGCCCCGTAACCGCCCCAATAAAAATAATTAAAAATAATTGTTGACAATTGGTGGGTTAAAGTGTCAAATAGTGTCAAACAAGGGGGGATAAGTGGAACAGCATGATATAGAACGACCGGAACCGGTGCTGGGCAGTGGGGGATTTGCCAGTAGTTTTCTGCATGCGTTGGACCCCAAAAAACGCCTCACCATACCCTCCATCTGGCGTGCGGAAGTGGGCGCCCCAAAAAGCCTTTATGTTCTGCCCGGGCTCAACAACGAAAAATGCCTGTACGTCTATCCGGCCCGTGAAATGGCGAAGCGTTTGGATAAATTCCGCAAAATAGGTATCGGCGATAAAAAGGCGCGGCTCTTTGCGCGCATCTTGGCCTCCAGTTCCGACCTGGTGGCCTGGGATTCCCAAGGCCGCATCCGCATCAAGGACGAATTGCTTGCCATTGCCCATATCGCGGACCAGGTGAAACTTGTGGGCGCCTGGGACCGGTTCGAATTGTGGGATCCGGAATTGTGGAAGCAGTCCACCGAATCTATTGATGCGACGACCATGGACGAAGCCGTACGATATTTGGATTTCTAAAAAAATAGCAATTACTTACCACGGATTACACGGATGAAGACGAGTGATTGTCATTCCCGCGGAAGCGGGAATCCAGAAAATTCGAGACTGGATTCCCATTTTCATGGGAATGACAGAAATCAGTGTTGTCCGTGATATCCGTGGTAAAAAATGTCTTTGGATGTGCTGAGTAGCAACTCTAAAATAAATATAACGACCGCCGGATCGCGCAACGAACGGAGAGAACGATTATGAGCATGACGTGTTTTCTTGAAGTGAATGGATCTCTGCGGGGCAGCCGCAAAGAGAAATGGTTTCAGTTGCCGGCAAGGGGTCTGGCCGCGCGTTCGTTGCGCTTTGGCAACCATGCCCTGGTGGTGAACGACACCATGCAGATCCTGCCCCTGGGTGATTCGCGCCGGCTTCATCTGGAACCGCGGAACCGGCAGGAAACGGAACCTTCAGCGGCCAGCCGGATGGCCGCGCTGATTTCAAACAGCAAATTGTTTTCGTTGCTTATGTAGCTGGGCCTTGGGTTCGATGGCTCTCTGGCAAAGGAGGTTGGCGTGTCATGAATGGGAACAAAGTCGTCACGAAATGTTGCATTTGCGGTCGCGAAAAGACTGACCAGGGCTGGCAATACACGTTTCCGGCCAACGAGCCAAAGGGCGTGTATTCACACGGCTTTTGTTCGGCCTGTTACGATGTAGAGGTCATGAAAGCCAAAATGCGTCTCGCGATGCCGGCG
>JBDRSI010000225.1:0-10707 GCA_043825055.1 Verrucomicrobiota bacterium | reverse complement strand
GTACGTCGCTAACCGCGCCGTCGCTGAAAGTTGACGTTCCGCGGCGCCTGAGGCGTCACGTAGAACTCGGATGGCAAGATGCAATTATCACGAGAAAAAGCACGGTGTAAAGATGGGGGTTGAAGAAGGGCGTGCTGTGTGTTATCGTAACAATCAGACTGTACAAACGGAGGTGGATTATGCCAGTGGCACTTGAAAAAATAGAGCAGGACGTTCTCGGTCTGCCCCAACACGAGAGAGCCTTCCTTGCCGATCGCCTCATCAGCTCGCTGGGAGATGAGGCGCTGGGTGATGTGGATATTGCGTGGGTGGCGGAGGCGGAGCGACGGTATCAGGAATTTAAGGAAGGCAAACGACAGCCAATCCCGGCTACGGCAGTGTTCGCCGAAGCAGATCGGCTGAGCAAATGAGCGCCGCCGAGTTCGATCCCGATGCTCGCGCCGAGTTCCTTGCCGCTGTCGCGTACTACGAGGAATGCCAAGCAGGACTTGGGCGACATTTCCGGGTGACAGTGGAATCAGCGCTGGAACATATTGTTGAAATGCCGTTGCGGTTTCGCGTCCTGCATACGCCTTTCCGGCGTTGTCTCCTGCCCAATTTCCCATATAGCCTCATCTTCTCCATCGAGCCAAAATTCGTCTTGATTATTGCCGTGGCACACGTGCGACGAAAACCAGGGTACTGGCACGGTCGAGTTGAGAGATACGGATCAACCAGAGCAGCCCCACATCTATAATCATGAAACAGGAACGATTCCCGCCAGGGTGGGATGAGAAGCGTGTCCGCAAGGTCCTCGCCCACTACGAGACTCAGGCTGAGGTCGAGGCTGTTGCAGAGGACGAAGCGGCATTCGAGGATTCATCCCAGACCATCATGGAAATCCCGAATCGGCTTGTGCCGAAGGTGCGGGAACTCATCGCCGCACAGGTAAGCTGATAGGATTGCCGAACCATGAAGCGCACCGTATTGCCCACCCTCTACGGGCGGGCAAACGGCGACTTCTGTCGTTCGGCTGGGGGAGAAATGGACAAAGACGACAAACGGATTCATGCTATTCTTGGGGATGACAACGAACGAAACGCGCAGAACGCGAGTCGCTATCATTCCCATCTGCTCAAGCATCTCTCACTGCCTCTCATGGTCACGGGTATCGAGGACTTTCCGTGGGAGGAACCATATGTGATCGGTGGCTGGGACCAACAAGAGTACGAGAAACTGAAGAAAACCAATCCGTCCTATACGGACACCTTTGAACTCCAAGAAATACAAGGTCCCAACGAGCATGAGGATCTCGTCGCAAAGGCAAGAAGAGTTTCCGACGGGAAAGTATTTGAAATCGGATTGTCATGGCTCCGTTGCGAAGATGAAGATACTGAAGCCTATACACTGCTGGACGACTACGCAGTCTGGCACACGAATTACTGAAGCCGAACAACGCCTTGCAGAGCGACTATTGATTTTACGCTCCCGAAGTCTCGCCGGGGTTATTGATATCCAGCTCGGAAAACGGATTACCCAGGGGTGTGGCCGGATGTTGAGCGGCGCCCCGCGAGCGCAATTCCTGCTCGATCCTGGCAAGGGTTTCATTTAATTGATCGAGGAATACGGAACAGGCTTTTGTTTCGGCGCCGGCGGCGTCCGTGGTTTCGCGTTCGAGCCGGTCGGAGGTGACCACCATTACCCCGCCCGCCGGCCCAGCTTGGAAAACCAGTTGTTCAATAACCGTATCGGCTGTTTTTTCCCTGGGAGAAAACAGCACTTCCACAACCGAACTTTCTTGTTCATCAGGCCCGTCACCGGAGTGGCCGTCGCCACCGGAGTGGCCATCGCCGCCGGCCCGACCATCAAAAACCACCGTAATGCGCTCGGCCAGGATGCCGACCGTTTTTTCCAACAATTGAATGAGCCACCGACGCTTGCCAGCCAGGTCGCGCGGCACTCCGACCTCCCGGAGAGTCGGGGCACCGGACCGGTGATTACCGGACCGGTGATTACCGGCTCGGTGATTACCGGCTCGGTGGATCAGGTTATAGCCGTCAATAATCAGCCACTTGGTCATGGTATCGGCTTTCGCTGATTGTCGGTTTTGGTATGCCTGGATGATTAGAATACCGTGGAATCAGCTTGATTTCAAGACACGGTTGCCTAATATTGCCGGCGTGTGAAAAAAACAATTGTTTCAGAGTGTAACTCAGGAAAGCGAAAGGATATTCGATGAAAATCGGTGTTGCAGATTACGGAATGAATGTGTGGGACGGCGGGTGTTTTGATATCGAGGAACGCTTGGCACGGCTCAAGCAAATCGGCTATGAAGGGGTGGAGCGGATGGAAGCGATTACGGCGGATCAGGCGATCGGGAAGGCCGCGGCCTACCGTCGGCTGGGCATGGACTTTGCCACCTGCCGGGGCCCGACGCCGGAAGTCTCCATCGAGTGGACGGCCGCACTGGGCAAGGCGTATGTCTGGACCAGCGTGACCGGCACGGATTTTAACACATTCTGCCGTCAGGTGAATATTCAGGTCAAGGCGTGTGCCCGGTTTGGCATCCGTGCCGCTCTCCATAATCATTTGGGATCACCGGTAGAATCGCAGGCCCAGTTGGAGGAGTTTCTTGGACGATGCCCGGAGTGCGGCCTGATTCTGGACACGGGTCATCTGGCCGCCGCCGGCGGTGACCCGATCGCCATTGTTCGGCAGTATGCCGGTCGTCTGCTGGTGGTTCACGTGAAGGATTGGCTGGTGAAAGATGCTGGTGTTGGACTGGATCGCTGGTATGAGCGCGGCCGTTTTTGTGAACTGGGTGCCGGCAATATCGGCCAGGATCATAAAGCGTTCGTGCAAGAGCTAAAAAAAACGGGCTATGACGGCTGGGTTTTCGTGGAACATGATACGCACTTGAGGGATCCCATGCTGGACCTTGCGGTCAGCCGCGAGTATCTCCGGTCGGCAGGAATTTAACCCGCAAAACATCTCCCTGAAAGGAATCATTCATGAATACGCAACCAATCCGATTGGGACTTGTCGGCCTCGGACGGGCCGGCTGGGGCATGCACTGTCCGGAACTCAAGGGCAAGGAGACGATGTTCACGATCGTGGCGGCCTGCGATGTCATCCCTGAGCGTCGAAAACGCATGGTTCAGCAATACGGATGTCGTGTGTATGCCCGGATTGAGGATTTAATCGTCGATCCCCAGGTGGAAATGGTGGATATTGCCACGCGGTCATGCGATCATTTTAAACACGCCAAGCTGGCCTTGAAAGCCGGTAAGATGGTGTTCCTTGAGAAGCCCATGTGCCATACCTATGCCCAGGCGCTTCAGCTTCAGAAACTGGCACGCACTCACAAGGGACGCCTCTATATCCGACATAACCGCCGATTCGAGCCGGCGTTTCAGCACATCCGCGAGATTATAGCCTCCGGCCTTCTGGGGCAGGTGTATGCGATCAAACTCCGGCGCGTGGGATACCAGCGCCGGGACGACTGGCAGACCTTGAAACGATTTGGCGGCGGCCAGCTCTTGAACTGGGGTCCGCATCTGATTGACCACGGACTCCGTCTGCTGGAAGCGCCGTTGAAGCGCGTATGGAGCGACCTGAAGCTCGTGGCCGCCGTGGGCGATGCCGAGGACCATATTAAACTGATCCTGACCGGCGTCAACGGCCGAATTGTGGATATTGAAATCAGCGGCGGCGCGGCCATTGGCGCACCGGAATGGCTGGTCTGGGGCACGCGGGGCGCGCTCTCCTGCACCGGCAATACGCTCACGCTGAAATATCTGGACCCACGCCAGCGGCTCAAGCCCCGCCAAGCCGATCCGGGCACTCCCGGCACCAGTTTCGGTGATCCGGAAACTCTGCGCTGGATTGAAAAGACCATGCCGGTGAATCCCAAGCGCAAAGTTAATATGAACACGATATGGGATGAGTTGTACCGGGCTATCCGTCAAGGCGAACGCTTCCCCATCAGTCTTGCGGAGTCCGTCAAGGTCATGGAAGTCATTGCCATGGCCCGCAAGCCGGCCGCAGGATTTCGCGCCTTTAATGCGTAACCCGAAAATTACTAGTTGCTTTTTTACGTAGGCCCGCGCACCTCTGCAACCGTTCCCGCGCAAATCGGATGCCTTTCAACATCCATAATCCCGTTTGGCTTCCGCCACAATTTCGTCAATGGCTTCCTGCTGGCTACGGGATAATATCGGTTCCGTTTCTTCAGCGAGAAGACAGCGCGCTTTATCCAAAGCCATTTTTTCAAACCGTTCCTTATCCTGAGCATCGCCGACGCCCCACGACGGCACATCAAAGAACGGAGCCAATAACAACTCGTGCTTGAAATGTCTGGCCGTATGTTCCGTATCTACCGTATGTCCGCCAATACCGGCCTGCTCGATGACATCCAACGCCAGGGTTTCATCGCTGACTTCAATGCCTTTCACGCACCGACGCACATACCGGGCGATTTCATTATCAATGACGAGCTGTAGCGGACTGAAGGTCAGCGCATTTTCCAAATGCCCCACCGTGCCAAAGCCAATGGCGCCCGCCAGCACCGGCATGAGCATGGAGGCGGTTTTTTCCACGCCGGCTTGGATACCGGGAACGCAGGCATCGGTCTTGCCGCCATGAACGCCCGAAGGACAGTCGTAGAATTCGGACACCAGTTGAATGCGCGCCGCGATCAACGGCAGTCGTTCTGCGCCGGCATAGCCGAACCGCAGGGAGCGCATATCACAATAACCGGGCGTCATATCAATGATCATCGTGGCCTGAGGATCCACGGCAAATCCCAGCGTCAATCCCGCCAGAGTTTCGGCAATACCCAGCGCCAGAGTGCCCGCGGCCGTCATCGGCGCGGTTGCACCGGCATTCGGCATGGTATCCAGGCTTTGCGGCAATCCTCGCTCCAGATGCGCCAGCATCACGTCGGCCATCACTGCGTCTATACATAACGGTGTCCGCGCTTCGGCATAACCTACCAACACGGGGTTCTGGCGGTGGGCCTCCTTGCCGCCGGCCACGATTTCGCCGATTCGGCAGATATATTCGACGTCTTTGGCCTTGAAGGTTTCAATACCACCAAGTTTGCGGGTAGCCTTGGCTAATTCGGCCGCCATCACGACCGGGCGCGCCGCGACGGGCACCTCTTGAGCGGCACACGGCAAACCGGTATAGGTAATCTGGTCCAGTCGATCGGCCAGTTTCAGGGACTGGCGAACGTCCGCCATAGTGGCCGATCGTCGCCGGCCTTCCAAATCCCAAATAAAACAGCAGAACCCGCCGCTACTGACCGAAAAATCGCCATGAACCTGAAACGGCTCGCAACCAAAATGGACTTGCGAATAGCGCACGGACATGCGTTTGGGCCGGCGTTTGGGATTGGCAAAATTGGCCTTCATCTGAACCACCGCCGCTTCCACTACCGCCGGCGGAAACAGAGCGTGCCGCTTGTCCATATCAACACAACATCCAGCCTGGCGCAGGTACTCAAGCGCTTTGATATGGTCAATCGTCATCCCCGTGCGTTCCAATATCCGGAGCGCGGCTTGATGAATGCGCACCATTTCAGACCCAGTTAAAAAACGAATTGGTTCCATGACGTTGAGTTTATCGTTCGAGCAAACCATGATGATTCTCCAGATAATCTTTCTAACCCGTATCCGCGGGAGGTGTTTCCACTACTCCGAATTTTTAGGTTAAGCTATGCTATTTGAAAAACTGCGGCAGATATTTTCGGTTGGCGCGCAGGAGCTGCATACCCATTTTGCGGATGTCGCTGGGCGGCAGATGCGCGCAAACCGGATCGTTGATCAGGGCCAGCAACGCCGCTTCCATGTTGCCGGCCAATCCCGCCTGCACGGTCCGCACCTGAACCTCGGCATGGGGCGCCACCACCGCCTTGATCGGCTCCGGCAGTGGTCCCACCGTAAACGGCGTAAAGCCCATCGCATTCACCCGCCCCAAGGTTTCTACGACCGCACCCCGCGGGAGGTTGTCAATCTGGCCGATGTTGACGCTGTTGATGACATCGGTAAAATCCAAGCCGAAGGCAATGGCATGGACGATATCGGCGGCCGTCTCACGGGACGGTGTGGCCGGCAGTGATTTTTTTGCCGCCCAGGTTTTAATCTGCTCAGCGGCTTTCCGGTAACCTGCGGCCCGCTCGACAATCGGCGTGCGCACGAGCTTGAAGCGCTTCATGATCGCCTTGTCCGTCATCGTATCGCAAAAAAACTCGCTGGTGTGCCGGTCGCCAAAATACGGCAGATACCCGAACTGCTCGAAAAGCTCACCGGCCAGCAGTTTATTGGATCCGAAGCCCATGGCATCCAGAAACGTCCGGTTGACGAGCGTCGCCAGATTGCGGCCATGGAGTTTTTTGCGCAGCAGGGCATACCCGTCCCGACCTTTGATCTTAAAATCAAGGATCCAGAAGAAGTGGTTCAGGCCGCCAAACTGCACCTGGATATCCTGTTCGCTTTTCAACCCGAAGATCAATTTCAGAATATGGTAATTTTCAAATAGGCCGTGGCATAACCCCACAACCCGCTCCCGCCCGAGCTCGTCGGAAAGCACCTTGGTCAGGGCGCCCATGGGGTTGGTATAATTGAGCACAAACGCCCGCGGCGCATGGTATTTAATCTGGCGGGCATAGGCTTGAAATACGGGGATGTTCCGCAGTGCGCGCGACCAACCGCCGGGCCCGGCGGTATCGCCTACCGTGTGATAAACGCCGTATTTTTCGGGAATTGCCAGATCGTGCCGCATGGACTCCAGGCGGCCGGTGGAAATGGCAATGACCACAAAATCGGCGCCGGTCAGGGCGGCCTCCGGATCGCGCATGGCCTGGATCGAGACCCGGTCAATCTTCCACGCTTTCAAATTAGCGCGAAACATTGCTTCGATAGCGCGCGCGCGTTCCAAGCTCAGGTCCAGCAGGCGGAACTCCAACTCGGCGCGTTCCATGCCCGGCTTGAAGATGATGTCCCGGATAATCGTCGGACTCCAATTCTGACTGCCGCCGCCGACAAGCGTTACCTTTATGCTTTTCTTGTAGTTGATCATGATGACCAATTCCTTGTTGTTTTTGAATCTGTGACGGGATGTTCCCTCACGGATTCAGGATGTACATTTGCTCAGGGGTTCGCTCCTGTTTCCGGACAACTGCACATGTAATTTCAGAACCTGCCCTCGTTGAATCACCTTTTTCCAATGGCACTATCAAGTTACGCCAAACCATCGAAATCGTCTATTGACGCCAGCGCTCCGATGATTATACTTTTCGAAACTATGACCAAGCCATGGACCAACATTAGTCCGACTGATTCTGTGCGGCCGGCCGACACATTCGCCCCTTTTCCAAAGGCATTGCCCAATCCTGACGGTCACCTGGATCAATGGCTGGAGCATACCGCCGTGGTCACCTTATGCGCCAGGGAATGGAAATGTAAGCAGGGCTGGCGCGTGGGGCCACGGATGTTGAATGACACGTTGTGGTACTGGTTTGAAAACGGCAGTGGATGGTATAGCCTTGGCAAGGATGGTCCCCGGAAAACGTTCCGAGCCGGCGACCTTCTGCTTATCCCTCAAGGCATGGAACACACGGTAGAACTCTATAGGGGGCGCGGCGTGCGTCACATTTCAGCGCATTTTCACGCCCATGTGTTCAGCAACATTAATCTGCTGACGCTGCTGGGATTTCCATGCCGCGTGTCGGCGACTCCGCACACACCCTTCGGCGCCGCCTCAATTGCCCTTACGCGCGAATATGCGATTCAATCGGTGGGCTGGAAACGAGCCATGGCCAACCATGTTTTTAACGTATTGCTCTATGTCATTCGCCACTATGGACCGCTCTTTCGGCCTCTGGGAGGCGCTCCGCATCAGTTACTACCCCGGTTATTGCCGGCGCTGGAATTGATTGAGCAGCAACTCGACAATCCCTCGCTCGCCATTGGTGATCTGGCGCAAAAAGTCGGTGTCAGCGAGGTGTATTTGCGACGGCTTTTTCGGACAGTGACCGGCCTGGGACCGGCAGCATTTATTCAGCGCCGGCGTATAGAACGAGCCTGCACACTGCTGCGCCAGACGTCAACAAACATCAAACAGATTGCCGCCAACACAGGCTTCGGAGACCTGACGTTTTTCTACCACGTATTTAAATGCTGGACCGGGATCACTCCGGTAGCCTATCGCAAGGATATTGAAGAGTTTGCCACGGGTAATCCTCATCCCGCTACTGCCGTTGAACATCGGCTGTCGCCCATGGAGTAACCCGGCAACAATGAGCATGAATCTGCGCCATGCCATGGCATGGCGTGATCCGTCTGCGTGGTTACAAGCCTGTTTGTTCATCGTCGGTTCACTGCTTCCTGATGACGTCCCGTCATACGATGGAGGGACACCCGCGTTGGCATTATTCAGTTCGGCTGGTGATTTCAATCAGATGGAACCCGAACTGGGTCTGCACCGGACCGTGAACCTTGCCGAGCACCTCGCTGAACACAATCCGGTCAAATTCCTTGACCATCTGGCCCTTGGAAAATGTGCCCAGATCACCACCCTGCTTTCCGGAAGGACATTGGGAATGCTTTTGGGCCAAGGCCGCAAAATCCGCTCCAGCTTCAATTTGTTGTTTGAGGGTTTCACATTCATGTTGCGTGCGAACCAGGATATGACGCGCGGCGGCTTTAGCCATGGGAACCTCCCTTTCTTTAAAAATGACCTTCCCCCCTTTGGCATGAGCATTATCAAAGAGAGTCATGGCCTGTTGTTGTCTGTATTTTTACCACCGCTGTATCCAGCGTCAAGAAGTTATCCATAGACGCGGCGGCAGTCTTGGCTCGCGCTTTTTCCCGGCTCTTTTTCCATTGAGTTGTGTTTCCTTTTTTTGCATAGTACAGGCAACAGGAGAATTTGACCCATGAAAGTCCGCACACGCATCGCGCCTTCGCCCACGGGGGCGCCGCATATCGGCACGGCCTATATCGCCCTTTTCAACTACGCCTTCGCCAAACACCACGGCGGAGAGTTCATCCTGCGGATCGAGGATACCGACCAGGCCCGCTCCACCCGCGAATCCGAACAGGCCATCTTGGACGCGCTCCAGTGGGTCGGCCTGTGTTGGGACGAAGGCCCGGATAAGGGCGGCACCCGCGGCCCCTACCGGCAAAGCGAACGGACCGCGATTTACCAGGAGTATAGCCACAAACTTATGGCTGACGGCGCCGCCTATCCTTGTTTCTGCACGGCGGAGCGCCTGGCGGCCTTGCGCCGCGAGCAGGCCGCCGTCAAGGATGGCAGCCAGGGATACGACGGCCGCTGCGCGGCGCTCAGCGCCGAGGAAGCTAACCGGCGCATCCAAGCCGGCGAAGCGCACGTGATCCGCCTGCGTGTGCCCCCGGAAGGCGAATGCGTCATGCAGGATGGCCTGCGCGGCGAAGTCCGCATACCCTGGAACAAGGTGGATCACCAGGTGCTGTTGAAGGCCGACGGCTTCCCCACTTATCATCTGGCCAATGTCGTGGACGATCACCTGATGGAAATTACCCACGTCATCCGGGGCGAGGAATGGATCAGTTCGCTGCCTAAGCATCTCCTGCTTTACAAGGCATTCGGCTGGACCCCGCCGGAGTTTTTTCATCTGCCGCTCCTGCGCAATCCGGACAAGTCAAAGCTGTCCAAGCGCAAGAACCCGGTCAGCATCCTCTATTATCAACGCGCCGGCATTTTACCGGAAGCGCTGATCAATTACTTAGGCCTGCTGGCCTACAGTTTTGAGGATGGCCGGGAGCAGTTCACGCTCGCTGACCTGGCGGCGGCGTTTGACATCAAGCGGATCAGCCTGGGCGGGCCGATTTTCGATATTCAGAAACTGCAGGCCTTTAACGGGCGCCATCTGCGCGCCATGCCTCCGGCTGAGTTGCTCAGCCGCTTTAAAGATTGGGGACTGAACGAGCAGACCTGGCTCCAGATTCTTCCGCTGGCCCAGCCGCGCTTGAATCAGCTCTCCGACTTGGTCCCGCTCACGGCCTATCTGTTCGCCGACCGGCCGGCATACGAGCCCCCTGCCCTGCTGGCCGGCGGGATCGCGGGCGAGCGCCTGGTCCAGTTGCTGCGGATCGCGCAGTGGGAAATCGAAAAGACCGCCGGTTGGACCCTGGAAGCCGTCAAACAGATTTTCGGTCAGATCGCGGAAAAAGAGAATGTGAAGCTGAAACAGCTGTTGCCGCCCTTCTTTATCGCGATCGCGGGTGCGGCCGTGTCCCTGCCGGTGTTTGACAGCATGCTGATCCTGGGCCGGGACATGACCCTGCGGCGCATTCAATACGCCCTCGAAGCCCTCGCTACACAGGGTTTTGCGCTGAAAAAAGACCAGCTCAAGGAATTTGAAAAAGCCTATCGCGCCCGTTACGGCGGAGGGGAGTAAGAGCGACGCCGGACGACAGACGACGGACGACGGCCCGGAGAAGACTTGGCGAAGACGGCCGGCAGACCCTCCTACGCCATGGCGCTACGGGGGGCAGGCGACAAATGGCGGATGGCAGAAAGAGCGTAGAGCATATGTGATTTCAGAAAATCAGCGTGCCCGTTTCAAACGAAATGCGCACCGCTCCCGGTCTGTAGAACTCATACATAGAAAGCGTGACAGCGTCATGACCACACCCGACGATTCCACATCCCGGCATTTTATCCGCGAGATTATTGAAAACG
>JBDRSI010000224.1:0-30150 GCA_043825055.1 Verrucomicrobiota bacterium | reverse complement strand
GAGATAGCGGTGTTGCGCTAAAAGCGATCGGGATTGACAAACGATGAGAAAACGAGGAAATTAACAATCAGGAATGATGTTGGCAAAGTTCGTGTAGTATAATTGTTTCTAAACTGGTGTCATTGTTCAAAAAACGCGGCGACTTCAAGAGATGGCCGGCTATCTTGCGCCCCTGATTTAAGCGCCGCACCCTTTAAATCAGGGCAAAGAATTGCACCCTCCTCCGCGGGCTTAATAATTACAGGCGATAATTGACTTGTATTTTTAGTGGTTTGGTCTTCGGCCACATTGTGCTGCAAGTTATATAAGAATTTACCAATTTCGTCAGCGGATCCAGAAGGTGGTTTGTTATTTGTAGAAGCATGTTTTAAATCGGATGCATAATCTTTAATTACTTTGGAAGACAACTTGTCCACATTTATCACGCTGCCTTCTTTTACAACCTGTTCATTCTCCTGCACCAGCTGATAGGTGGCAAGATGCGGGGTGATATGTTTTACATCATGTTCATCCAGGTATTTTTTAATTTCCGGCTTGCCTTTTAAATTAGCATTATTTATTAGCAACAACATTAAAACGCTTAATTCATCAGCCGTCAAACCAGGCCTCAAGTCAAGCGCGCCCAGACTCAGCTTCGCAAGATTAAGCATGAACTGTTTTGAGAGCCCATCGCGTATTTCAAGCTTTTCACCATTTAAAAACATAGTATTTCCCAGAACGGAAAATGTCAAAGCATCTTTCTTTGATGTAAGCTTTTCGATTTCCGAAAGGACTTCTGATGATTCTTTCATTACCAGGGGATTATTAAGACCGTAATATAGTCTTGTATTATATAACAACATAGATAGTTTTTGTATCAGATGTAGATAAGACTGCACTTTATTAGAGACTGTTTTTTTTCAGCATCCATATTAGCGCTCCTAAATTGTGAGTTTCCAAGCGACTTTTCAACGACGACCAAATTGGATTTTCACCTCATGTCTCGCGCACAATATCGGCGCCCAGCGCGCGCAGGCGTTCCTCCACGCGCTCGTAGCCGCGGTCAATCACTTCGGCATTGTTGATAACACTCGTGCCCTTGGCGCAGAGCGCGGCAATCAGGAGCGCCATGCCGGCGCGGATGTCGGGGCTGAAAACTGGAATGGCATGCAGGCTCGCAGGCCCGATCACCACCACGCGGTGCGGGTCGCACTGCACCAGCCGCGCGCCCATGTCGATGAGCCGGTCCACGAAATACATGCGGCTTTCAAACATTTTTTCAAAGAACAACACCGTGCCCTGCGCCTGCGTACCGGCCACAATCGCCACGCTCATGAGATCGGACGGAAAATTCGGCCAGGGCCCATCCTCGATTTTCGGCACGGCCAGTCCCAGCTCGGAACGCACGCGCGGCCGTCGCCGCGATACAAGCTTTAGACCGTCCTCGTCGAGCGTCAAGGCCATGCCCAGCGTCTGAAACGGATGCAAAATCGGGGCCATATCATGCCGAGAAACGGGGGTAATTGTCAGGTCACCGTCCGTGACCGCCGCGGCCGCGAGAAAACTGCCAATTTCAATGTGGTCCGGCGCGACATCGTGAACGGCCCCGTGCAAGCTATCCACGCCTTCCACGCGAAGAAAGTTGGTGCCCAGCCCGGTAATCCGCGCGCCCATTTTCATAAGCAGGCATCCCAGGTCTTGAACGTGCGGCTCGCAGGCCGCATTAAACAGGGTGGTCGCGCCCGGCGCCAATACGGCGGCCATCAGTATGTTTTCGGTCGCCGTGACGCTGGCCTCATCAAGCAGAATATCGGCCCCGCGCAGGGTCTGCCGCCGGAAGGTGAAATGTTCGCCGCCGGTAATCTCAATCCCCAGCGCGCGCAAGCCCAACAGATGCGTATCCAGCCGCCGCCGGCCAATGACGTCCCCACCCGGCGGATAGATCACAGCACGGCCATGACGCGCGACCATGGGTCCGGCAAATAAAATGGAAGATCGCACCTTATGACAGAGTTCACGGCTGAGACGGCGCTTGCGGATGCCTCGGGCGCATAGACGAACGGTGCGCTCCTTCTGGTTCACGCCGACCCCCAGTTCGGCCAGGATGGCCAGCATGGTGGCGACATCCTCGATGCGAGGCACATTGCGCAATTCGAGCTCTTCATCGGTCAGCAGACAGGCCGCCAGCATGGGCAGGACGGCATTCTTATTGCCCGCCGGCTGGAACACGCCGCCGATCTTGCGCCGACCATTGATGATGAATCGTGCCATGATAGGAATGAAACATTTTTTTACCGCGGATGACACTAATTACGCGGATGTTTTTTGATTTCTATCCGCGCCCATCCGTGAAATCCGCAGTTAACGATTTGGTTTTGCCGGCATGTTATTTGGCTTTCTTCCCCTCCACCATCTCGCGGGCTATGCGGGCAATGTTTTCGGTGGTAAAGCCGTATTCCTTCGCCAGCACCTTGTAGGGCGCCGAAGCCCCGAAATGGTTGAGCCCGAATATGCGGCCTTTGGAGCCCACGTATTTTTCCCAACCCATCGTCATGCCCGCCTCGATGGCCAGACGACAACGGCAATATGGCGGCAGAACGGCCTTCTTGACCTTGTCAGACTGTTTCTCGAACAGCTCCCAGGACGGCATGCTCACCACCCTGACTTTAGCGCCGTCCTTCGCTATCTCGCGGGCAGCGTCCAGCGCCAGCGGCACTTCGGAGCCCGTGGCAATCAGAATGATCTGCGGCCGGCCCGAAGCGCTCTGCCAAAGCACATAGGCACCCTGCTCCAGTTTGTTCGCTTTCGGGAACTGCGTACGGTCAAGCACCGGCAGATTCTGGCGGGTCAGCAGGATGGCAGTGGGGCCTTCCGTGTTTTTCAGCGCGGCGATCCAAGCGGCGCCGGTCTCGGTCGGATCGGCCGGCCGAATGACCGTCATATTCGGCAGGATCCGCAGCGCCATGGTGTGTTCCACCGGCTCGTGCGACGGCCCATCTTCGCCCACGTAAAAACTGTCGTGGGTCAGGACATAAATCACGGGCAATTTCATGATACAGGCCAGACGGATCGAGGGCCGGAAATAATCCGAGAACACGAAGAAGGTGGCTCCATAGGCACGGAAACCGCCGTGCAGGGCCAAGCCGTTCAGAACCGCGCCCATGGCGTGCTCGCGAATACCAAAATGGAAATTACGGCCACAGAACGAGTGCGGCTTGATGTCGCCCTCGCCATCCATGATCGTGCGGGTGCTGGGCGCCAGGTCGGCTGAGCCGCCCACAAGATACGGCACGGCCTTGGCAAGCTTTTGAATCACCGTGTGGGACGCGTTACGCGTGGCCAAGGGCTTGGCCGGATCGAATACCGGCAGACTCTTTTCCAGATCCACCGGGAGCGCGAGAGTCTGGGCGGCGTCCCAAGCGGCGGCTTTGTCCGGGTGCTTGGCGCGATATTGCTGGAAGGCGGCCTGCCACCGGGCCTCAAGGGCCTGCAGGTCGCGAGAGCGCGCCGCGAAGAGTGCGCGCACTTCATCCGGCACAAAAAAGTCCTGATCTTCCGGCAGACCCAAAGCCTTCTTGGTGGCCTTGACTTCCTCAGCCCCCAAGGGGGCGCCGTGCGATTCGGAGGTTCCAGCCATGTGCGGACTACCCTTGCCGATCGTGGTGTGACCGATGATGAGCGTCGGCCGCTGAGTTTCGCTCCGGGCCTTGGTAAGGACCTGGTCCAAGGCGACAATATCATGGCCATCCACTTCCAACACGTTCCAATGATAGCCCTCGAAGCGCTTGCAGACATCGTCGCTATAGGCCAGGTCGGTGGCGCCCTCGATCGTGATCCGGTTGCTATCGTAGAAAAATATGAGCTTATGGAGCCCCAGGTGGCCCGCTAAGGAAAACGCCTCGTGGGAAATGCCTTCCATGAGGTCGCCATCACTGCAGATGCCGTAGGTATAGTGATCCATGATCGTTTCGCCGGGCATGTTGAAACGCTCGGCCAGCATGGCTTCCGCCAGGGCCATGCCCACCGCGTTACCGCAACCCTGGCCCAGGGGGCCGGTGCTGGTTTCGACGCCCGGGGTCATCCCATGTTCCGGGTGGCCCGGCGTGCGACTGCCCCACTGGCGGAACAGCTTTAGCTCTTCAAGTTTAAGGTCATAACCGGCCAGGTACAAGAGGCTATAGAGGAGCATACAGCCGTGCCCCGGGGAGAGGATGAAGCGGTCGCGATCGGCCCAGGCCGGGTTGGCGGCATAGTATTTCAGGTGCTTAAGGAACAGGACCGCGGCAAAATCGGCTGTGCCCATGGGCATGCCCGGGTGGCCGCTATTGGCCTTCTGCACTCCATCCATGGCCAGACCGCGAATCGTATTGGCAACCAGAAGCAGGTTCATTCCGTTTCCTCCGATAATTGATAGGTTCGTTACTAAAGCACTGTTATCATAAAGACCAGCTCAAAAAATGCAATGCAGATTTTGCCCAGCAATTCTAATGAGTTCTGCTTGCTTTCGTAGGGCGCGAGCTTGCTCGCCGCCATGCCGGAGAATGGCCTGACACAAGGTCAGGCCCTACAGACGGCCATAATTAGAATTGCCGTTTTTTACCGTAAAAAACTTGCCATATCCGATTAAAACTGGTATTGCTCCTTCCGGTTTTTGCGTTATGCCGGGCGGAGCCAACGGAAAAACCATCTCATCATGAAAATATTAGTCATCAATGCGGGCAGTTCGTCGGTCAAATTTACACTGTATGAAAGCGCCGGCGAAAAATTGCTGGCCAAGGGGCTCATCGAGCGGATCAATGCGCCGGACACGCGGCTGAAGTATTCCAATTACCGCGGGCAGAAGATGGAAAAGGATATTGCGGCTAATTCCTCCGAGGCGGCTATTTCCGAAGCATGCCTGGCGCTGATGGATAAAAAAACGGGTGTGATCGGCAACCTGATCGAGATCAAGGGCATCGGACACCGCGTGGTGCACGGCGGCGCGGCCATCAGCGGCGCGGTCAAGGTTTCGGCCGCCATCAAACAGGTAATCCTGGATTGCTTCGCGCTGGCACCGTTGCACAACCCGCCCAACTACGAAGGCATCGAAGCGTGCGAACACCTGTTCCCTAACGTGCCCATGGTGGCCGTGTTCGATACCGCCTTCCACCAGACCATGCCGAGCGCCGCATATACCTACGCCATCCCCAAGGACATCGCCGACAAAAACCGGATCCGGCGCTACGGGTTTCACGGCACCTCGCATCAGTTCGTGGCCATCACGGCCGCAAAAGTTCTGGGCCGCGACCTCGATACTCTAAAACTCATCACGGCACACCTAGGCAACGGGTGCAGTATCACGGCGGTCAACCGCGGCAAGGTGGCGGACACCAGCATGGGCCTGACCCCGCTGGAAGGCCTGGTTATGGGCACACGCTGCGGCGATATAGATCCGGCCGTCGTCATCTTCCTGCGCCGGCTGGGTTATAGTCTGGACGAAGTGGACCGCATGCTAAACAAGGAGAGCGGATTGCGGGGACTGGCCGGCATCGGCAGTAACGACATGCGCGACATTTTGAAGGCCATCGCGAACGGCTCGGCGCCGGCCAAGCTGGCGCTCGACGTGTTCGTGCACCGACTGGTGAAATACATTGGCGCTTATGCCGCCGTGTTGAACGGGTTCGACGCCTTAATCTTCACGGCCGGTATTGGTGAAAATGTTTCGCTGGTGCGCACGATGGTATGCAAGCAACTGACGTATTTGGGCATTCACCTGGATCCGGCGCTGAACAAGGATAATGCGCTAACAATTTCACAAAAGGGAGCCCTGCCGGCGGTGCTGGTCATCCCCACCAACGAGGAACTGATGATCGCGCGGGAAACGGCGCGGATTCTTATGTCATAAGGAACCCCCCATCATGCCAGAAACCGTATTGGAACGCATCCGAAGCAAAGCGAAGGCACTCAACCGCAAGATCTGTCTGACGGAAAGCGACGATGTCCGCAATCTGCAGGCGGCCGCCAAGCTGGCACAAACGGGGTACGCCCAGCCTGTCCTGGTGGGCGATGCCGAGGCAATTCTTAAACTGGCCCGCGAGAACCGGATTTCAATGGACGGAGTGGAGTTAGCGGACGTGCTCAAGCACCCGCGGCTCAACGATTATATCGCGAAGCTCGTGGAACTCCGCCAGGCCAAGGGTCTCACCGAGGGCCAGGCGCGCGCCTGGATCAAGGACACCTGCGTCTTCGCGGCGGCCATGGTCTGCTCAGGTGACGCCCACGGGTATGTGTCCGGCGGCGGCAACCCCAAGGGCTATCACCACAACACCGCTGGCAAAACCCGCCCGGCCCTCCAAATCTTCAAGACCGCGCCCGGCATCAAGTTTGCCTCATCCTATTTCATCATGCAGATGCGTGATCCCCGCTGGGGATTTCATGGGGTGCTCTTTTATGCCGACTGCGGACTCAACATCAACCCCACCGCCGATCAACTGGCCGAAATTGCCGTGACTACGGCGCGCACCTACCGAACGCTGACCGGCGACGAGCCGCGCGTCGGTATGATCAGTTGCTCCACGAAGGGCTCCGCCAAGGACCCGACTGTGGACAAGGTGATCGCAGCCACGGCCAAGGCCCAGCAACAGGCGCCGGAACTGAAGATTGACGGCGAATTTCAGTTCGATACCGCCGTCATCCCCGAAGTGGCCGCCAGGAAAGCGCCGAATTCCGCCATCGCCGGGCGGTGTAATGTGCTCATCTTCCCGGACCTCAACTGCGGCAACACAATTTACAAGGCCACCGAACGGCTGGCCGGCGCCACCGCCATCGGTCCGCTATTTCAGGGTTTGCGACGCCCATACAATGATGTGTCCCGCGGCTGTTCCGCCGACGATATCGTGGACTGCGCCGCCGTCGCCGCGATCACCGAGTGGAGCGAGTAAGAAATGAAGAATGAAAAATGAAAAATTGAATCAAGCCAGAGTGTAGAAAAAGAATCCGATCATTCTGCATTTTTCATTTTGCATTTTGCATTTCTTCAGAGGATCAGCATGCAATCACCGTAGCTGTAAAAGCGGTATCGTTCGCGGATCGCCTCCGCGTATGCGCGCAAGATCAAATCGCGTCCGGCCAGGGCGCTGACCATCATCAGCAAACTGGAGGTAGGCAGGTGGAAATTGGTCAGGAGCACATCCACCACCCGGAACTTATAGGGCGGGTAAATGAACAGGTCACTGCGGCCCTGTGAGGCCACCACGACGCCGTGGTCCACCACGGATTCGTGGTCCGCCGCCACGGTTTCCAGCGTGCGCACAACGGTACTGCCGACCGCCACAATCCTTCCCTTAGCCTCGCGGGTTGCGCGAATAAGCCGCGCCGTGACTTCCGGCACCGTGTAGCGTTCCGCATCCACCCGGTGCTGTTCCACTTCGGCAACGGTCACCGGTTTGAACGTGCCCGGTCCAACGTGGAGCGTCACGGCGGCGCGGTGGACACCGCGCTCTTCCAGTGTTGTTAAAAGCGCATCGGTGAAGTGCAGACCGGCTGTCGGCGCGGCCACAGCGCCGGGATTACGGGCATAGACCGTCTGATAACGCTCGCGGTCCACCGCACGTTGCAAGGCATTGGCGGCCGTTCGCTTAATGTAGGGCGGCAGGGGCGGCACACCGTCGGTTTCGAGGATATCCAAGAGCGGACGCTCGTGCCGGAGTCGGAGTGTGACGCGTCCCTCGTCTTTAACCGCCAGGACTTCCGCCTGGACCTGGCCTCCGGCCAGGTCCAGGCGGGCGCCGGGTTTCGCATGCCGGGCACGCAGAAGCGTATCCCAGATGCCGAGTGCCGTTTCCTCGATCAACAGGATTTCCACGCATCCTCCGGAGTCGGCCTTATGGCCGTACAGGCGGGCGGGGATGACGCGCGTATCGTTCACCACCAGCAGGTCGCCCGGACGGAGAAACGCCGGGAGCTCGGCTACCCGCCGGTGATCGAATGCGCCCGTGGTGCGCTGAATGACCATCATGCGGGCTTGGGCGCGGTGCGGAAGCGGATGCTGGGCAATCAGCTCCGGCGGCAGGTGATAAAAAAAATCGGCGGTTTTCATGTCCTCGTAAAATATAAAAAAACCTGTTGACACACAAGAACGCGGGTGATTAAATATAAACGTATCTATATCTTCTGGCCTTAACAAGGCGGTATTTTCAGAAAGCATCAACAGGAGGGATTCATCATGAAATGTATCTGGCAGCGGATTTCGAAACGCGCGTTCACGCTGGTGGAACTGCTGGTGGTTATCGCCATTATCGCCATTTTGGCCGGCTTGCTCCTGCCGAACCTGGGCGATGTGCGCGAAAAGGCCCGTCGCGTTAATTGCCTCTCAAACCAAAACGGCCTCTGGAAAACCATTGCGGCTTGGGGCCTGAATCCGGCCGACTCTTTCCGCCCGAACTTCCCGAAAAGCAACCTGGCCAGCACCAATGGCGCCATTACCTTGGAAGGCGGCGTTACGCCGGAAATGTTCATTTGCCCCACCGCCGCCGGGGATTATGGCATTAAGCCCGCAGGCACACTGATTGAAGTATCAGCCGCCAACAGCTGTTATAATTATTTTTCCGGACGCTCCTCGTCCGACGGCGACAAAGTCATTATCTGTGACATGAATGGGAACAGCGGGCAGGGTTCAAGGGCCAATGTGTCTGGATTTGCTTCTTCATCCTTCACCAACTGGGGTGGCAATCATCGCAAGGGCCTAATACCACAGGGCGGTAACCTGGTGAAAGTGGCCGGCCAGGGTATGTGGGTGGCCTGCACGAATGTAACTGGTGAAGGGATTTACATAACTAACGCCATAGTTACGAACGCTTTCGGCGGTATGGCCAACGTAACCAATATTATGATGTTTTAGGCGATTATTGATAAGCGTTTAATCAGGCCGCTCCCCCGCACCTCTGCGGTTCTATTTGCCGGTGTCCCGGCCTCTTGGAGAGATTTTGGGCGCCGACTTTTTTCATCATTGACAGCCGAATCCGACCTGCTAATCTTGCCCGCTTTGTGCAGTCGGAGCACACCCTGCGCCGGCATGCATGTGGCCATCGGAAAAAACCACGCCCTTACAGGCGCGGCTATTCGGGTTGCAAGTCATTGGCATTGAATTAAGCGGCCAAAGATGGCAACAAAAAATCCTGGATTCCCGATCGGGTCGGGAATGACCCGCCTGCAATGCTGTGCATAGCACTGCTTGCCCGCAGTCGCTACGCGACAGGGTTGCAAGCAGGCATACACGCGCGCCATTCTGTCATTCCCGCGAAAGCGGGAATCCAGAATGTGTGTTACTTTGAATTTCCTATACATAAATTTAATCGGATAACCGCAACCAACCAAGGAGAATCCCAGCATGCCATTCACTCTGATGTTTCGGAACGAGGCCAAGAAGACCGCGAAAAACGTCAAGAACAAGAAATACGTGTATTTGTTCGGACCCGGCCGGAAGAACACCGAAGGCAACGCCAGCATGAAGAATCTGTTGGGCGGCAAGGGCGCCAACCTGGCGGAGATGTGCCTGCTGGGTTTGCCGGTGCCCGCCGGCTTTGCCATCAGCACGGAATGCTGTGTGGATTTCTTCAAGAACAAATCTAAATTCCCTGCCAGTCTGAAGAAGGAACTCGAGTCGGCGCTGGCCAAGACGGAAGCGCTCATGGGCATGAAGTTCGGCGATCCGACGAACCCTCTGCTGGTCTCTTGCCGTTCCGGCGCGCGCAAATCAATGCCCGGCATGATGGAAACGGTCCTCAACGTGGGGCTCTGCTCGCGCACTATTCCCGGCCTGATTGCCAAAACGCAAAACGAGCGGTTCGTCTATGACGCCTATCGGCGGCTGATCATGATGTATTCCGACGTCGTCATGGAAAAGTCCGAAGGCCTCGAACCGGCCGAAGGCAAGGGCATCCGCAAGCAGTTGGACGAAATGCTTAATACGGTTAAGAAGCAGAAAGGCTATAAGGCCGACACGGACCTGACCGCCGACGATCTCAAGGTCCTGGTCGAGGAATTTAAGAAACGCGTCCAGCAGGTGCTTGGCCGGCCATTCCCCGATGACGCAATAGAGCAATTGTGGGGCGGCATTGGCGCCGTGTTCAAGAGCTGGAACGGCAAGCGCGCCATCTCCTACCGGCGAATCGAGGGCATTCCCGACGAGTGGGGCACGGCGGTCAACGTCCAGGCAATGGTCTTCGGTAACATGGGTGACACCTCGGCCACCGGTGTAGCCTTTAGCCGCAACCCCGCCACCGGCGAACACAAATTTTATGGCGAATGGCTGGTTAATGCCCAGGGCGAAGACGTCGTGGCCGGTACCCGCACACCCAGCCCGCTGAACGAAGCCACCAAGAACGAGCAGAACGTGCACCTGGACTCGCTTGAAAAAGCCATGCCGGCGCTATACTGCGAGCTCGACGGCATCCAGAAGAAACTCGAGAAACATTACCGCGATATGCAGGACATCGAGTTCACGATCCAGGCCGGAACGCTCTATATGTTGCAATGCCGCGTGGGCAAACGCACGGGTACGGCGGCCTTGAATATGGCCATGGACATGGTGGCCGAAAAATTGATCTCCGCATCGGAAGCCGTCATGCGGGTTGCGCCCGCCCAGTTGGACGAACTCCTGCACCCGATCGTCAATCCCGCCGCGGAAAAAACCGCCCAGGTGCTGGCCAAGGGACTGCCGGCCGGTCCGGGCGGGGCCGTGGGCCAAATCGTGTTCACGGCCTCGGCCGCCGTGGAATGGGTCAAGGCCGGGAAAAAAGTCATCCTCCTGCGCGAGGAAACGAACCCGGAAGACGTGGAAGGCATGCAAGCCGCTGTGGGTATTTTGACGGCGCGCGGCGGCATGACCAGCCACGCGGCGCTGGTGGCGCGCGGCTGGGGCAAGTGCTGTATCGTCGGCGCCGCGGCTTTGCACGTTAACGCGGAAGCCCGGACCGTGACCGTCGCCGGCCAGACGTTCAAGGAAGGCGATTGGGCCACGCTGAACGGGACCCGGGGCTATGTCTATGCCGGAGCGCTTTCGATGATAGATGCCTCGGAAAATCCGCGTTTCCAGAAATTCATGCAGATCGCGGATAAGTTCCGGACCATGGGCGTGCGCGCCAACGCGGACACACCCTCTGACGCCAGGATCGCCCGCGCTTTCGGGGCCGAAGGCATCGGGCTCTTCCGCACCGAGCACATGTTCTACGGCAAGGGCAGTGACCAGCCGCTCTTCTTGCTCCGCAAGATGATTCTCAGCAAGACGGCCGATGAGCGCCGGAAAGCGCTCGCTGAATTGTTCCCGTTCGTAAAGGCCTCAATCAAGGGCACCTTGGAAGCGATGGCAGGCCTGCCGGTCACCATCCGCCTGCTCGATCCGCCCCTGCACGAGTTTGTGCCACAGAGCGAGGACAAACAGCAGGAACTGGCGGCCAGCCTGGGCATTTCCGCCGCAGAAATTCAAAAACGCGGCGAGCAACTGCACGAATCCAATCCCATGATGGGTCACCGCGGCGTACGGCTGGGGATCACCTACCCGGAAGTCACCGAGATGCAGATTCGCGCCATCTTCGAGGCGGCAGCGGAACTGATCAAGGCCGGCAAGAAATGCAAGCCGGAAATCATGGTGCCGGTGACCTGCGACGTGCGCGAACTGCGCGACCAGAAGACGCTCTGTCTGAAGGTCTATGCCGAAGTGCTTGCCAAGATGAAAATCAAAAAGATTCCGCACGCCTACGGCACAATGATTGAAATTCCGCGCGCGTGCCTCACGGCCGACAAGATGGCCGAGGAAGCCGAGTTCTTCTCGTTCGGCACGAATGACCTGACCCAGATGGGCTTCGGGTTCAGCCGTGACGATATCGGCGGATTCATGGGCGACTATCTCGACAAGAAAATCCTGCCGGCCGATCCTTTCCAGACTATTGACCAGGAAGGTATCGGGCAGTTGGTGGAGATGGCCGTGCAGAAGGGGCGCAAGACGCGCAAGGACCTGAAAATCGGCATCTGCGGCGAACAGGGTGGCGACCCGGCCTCGGTCGAGTTTTGCTTCAAGACCGGGCTAAACTATGTGAGTTGCAGTCCGTTCCGCGTGCCGATTGCGCGGCTGGCAGCGGCCCAGTCGGCTCTCAGCGCCAAGCGCAAGAAATAATATCCGTAAGGCCGCTTGGTGTTGTTTGGAACTTCCTGCTTACAGATTCGCCATGAACTGAAACGCCTTGTCCTGGAAGCCGGGCAAACCTTCATGACCAAAGTCGGGATAAAGGACCATGGCCTTGGGCGAGCGAATCTTATTGTAGGCGGCAAACTGGGTGGAGGGCGGGCAGATGGTATCCATAAGCCCCGTACCCATCAGCACGCGGGCCCGGATGCGGGGCGCCAGATGCTGAACATCAATATAGCCCAGCCGGCGGAATATGCCCGCCTCCCGTTCATGCCGGGGATCGAACTGGCGGAAATAGGTTATTAGCTCCTCGTAGGCATCCTTGGCCAAGTCCATCTCCCAGATTCTCTTGTAGTCGCTGAGGAAGGGAACTATCGGTACGGCGCGCCGGATGCGCGGCTCCAGCGCGACACAGGCCAAGGTCAACCCGCCCCCCTGCGAACCACCCATGGCTCCGATGCGATCGGCATCCACCTCCGGGAGGCCCATGACAATCCGCGCCAGTTGGGCCGTGTCCAGGAATATGTGGCGGAATAGCAGTTGCTCCGGTCCGTCGTTTAACCCACGGATAATATGGCCCCGATACGTGGTTCCCTTGATACCACCGGTATCTTCGGACGTGCCACCCTGTCCACGGCAATCCAGGGCCGCCACGGAAAAACCCAGAGCGGCATAATTCAGCTTATCGTACCAGTCGCCGGCATTTCCGGTATAGCCGTGAAACTGCAGAACCGCCGGATGGGGCCTGGCACAATGCCGGGGCCGGATGTATTTGGCATGAATCCGGGCTTTGCGCACGCCGGTAAAATACAGATCGAAACAGTCCGCAAACGCCGTCTGAAAATCGCTCTTCACGAGCTCGACCTGCGGGTCCACGGCGCGCATTTCTTTCAGGGCCCGGTCCCAGTAGCGCTCAAAATCGGCCGGCTTCGGGTTCCGGCCCCGGTAGCGCTTCAATTTTGCCAGAGGCAGATCAACAAGCGGCATGACTTTCTCCTTTCTAAATTTTCGAATCGCAACGATCCAAAACGGCTTTAAGGGACATGATCGTAGGCAAAACGGATGGCAAAGTAAAGCTCACCGCAAGGCGTATTGGGATCTGACAAAATAAACGCATTTTTTTGTTTTGATCTTTGATAAGTTTGGTAGTATTCGTGTAAATCTTTGTCATCACGCCTTTGGCGTGACAAGTCCGTGGCCAGCCGCGCGCCGCGCGTGGTAAAATAGTTTTGGAGTTGGTATGGAAAAATACATCCTGCTCATTCTCGGCGCGGTGCTGGTCAATAATTTTGTGCTGACCCGCTTCCTGGGGATTTGCCCCTTTTTGGGGGTTTCCAAGAATCTGCCGACGGCATTGGGCATGTGCGCCGCGATCATTTTTGTGATGACCTGCGCCTCGGCGGTGGTCTGGTTGATATCCCGGTTTTTGCTGGAACCCGCCGGAGCGTTTCACACCGACCTGACCTATCTGCAGACCATCGTGTTCATTTTGGTCATTGCGGCCTTTGTGCAGTGTGTGGAAATGATTATCCGGAAATTCAGCCCGGGGCTTTACAAGGCCCTGGGGATTTACCTGCCGCTCATTACGACCAATTGCGCCGTACTGGGCGTGGCAGTACTGAATGTGCAAAAGGGCTATAACTTGTTGACCGCCACGCTGTTCGGATTTGGCGCCGCCGTCGGCTTTTCGCTGGCACTCATCATCTTTACAGGCTTGCGCGAAAAAATCGATCGCGCCAACCCGCCACAGGCGTTCCGCGGCACCGCCATCGCGCTCCTGACAGCCGGCCAGTTGAGCTTGGCCTTCATGGGCTTTGCGGCGTTGATCAAAATGTGATTAAAAACGTGCCTGGTTCTTCGTTCTTCGTTCTTCGTCTTGAAAATTACATTTTAATGGTTTCGGTGTGAGCTATTTTGGCTCATGTTTGACTTAACGTCAAATTAGGCTACGCCGCAACTTTTCTGGATTCCCGATTAGATCGGGAATGACAATTATGCGCCACTGTTCTGTCATTCCCGCGTAAGCGGGAATCCAGTCCGTCCTTTGAAATTCCTATACATTGAATCAGGCCATTGGCGACTAATCTGACAACCAAGGACGAAGAACCAGGAACGTTTATCTCATGTCTGCGGATATTATAAATTCAACCATCATCTTGGGCGGGATCGGGCTGTTCTGCAGTGTCCTGCTGGGCATGGCCGCACGCTTTTTCGCCGTGCACGAGGACCCGCGCATCGAGGTGCTTACGGCCCTCCTGCCCGGCGTCAACTGCGGCTCCTGCGGCCTGCCCGGTTGCTCTGAATATGCCCGGGCGCTTATCCTGCATAGCGCCAAAGTCAACCTCTGCAAACCGGGCGGCCCGGAAACCATGCGCGCGCTCGCGACCTACCTGGGAATCGAGCCGGTGGTCATGGAACGGCAGGTGGCCATCGTGCTCTGCAACGGAGATGATAAAACGGCAATACGTAAATTTTGCTATAACGGCATTGCCGATTGCGCCGCCGCGGCGCTCGTGGGTGGAGGTGCCAAGGCTTGCGGCTACGGATGCCTGGGCCTGGGAACTTGCGCGCGCGTCTGCCCAACCAATGCCATTGAAATTACGCTCACGCACCTGGCCAGCGTGCATCCGGAACTGTGCATCGGCTGTGGCCAGTGCGTGAACGCTTGCCCGAAAAAAATCATCCGGCTCGTGTCTGAAAGCCGGACCATCCACGTCCTGTGCCGGTCGCAGGACCGCGGGAGCGTGGTAAAAAAGAACTGTTCCGTCGGTTGTATTGGCTGCACGCTCTGCACCAAGGTGGCGGGCAATGCCATCAAGATGGAAGGCACCCTGGCCGTCGTGGATTACAGCCAGGGGCTGGAGAATGCAGAGGCCATCACCAAATGCCCGCAACACACAATTATCAAGCGCTCCGGCCGGAAGGAGGTCCCGGCATGAAAACACTGCGGGCCCTGTTCCGTTCCAAAGGCGGCGTTCATCCGGCGTATCGCAAACGGGCAACCGCCGCCATGCCTGTTGAGTCCATGCCGTTGTCGAAAGTCTTTTTCGTATCCATGGTCCAGCACATGGGCGCGCCGGCCCGGCCGGTTGTAAAAAAAGGCGATGCCGTCATGCGCGGACAGATACTGGGCGAAGCCGGGGGCTATGTTTCAGCGCCGGTCCATGCGCCGACCTCCGGCAAGGTCATTGCCATCAGCGAACGCCCGACCCAGGCTGGTCTGCCGGCCGCATGCGTGGAGATTGAGCCGGACGGCGAGGATCGCTGGGACACCGCGCTCCAGCCTGGCCCGGACTGGAAAACCATGGAGGCCAAAGCCCTCGTGGAACGGATCGTCGCCGCGGGCATCGTCGGCATGGGCGGGGCCGGATTTCCCACCCACGTCAAGCTCTCGCCGCCGGCAGGCAAAACGATTGACACCTTGATCATTAACGGCGCGGAATGCGAGCCATACCTGACCGCCGACCAGCGGCTCATGGTGGAAGCGCCGCAAAGCGTCTGGATGGGAGCACAGATCGTGCGGCAGATTCTGGGCGCCCGCCGGCTGGTGGTGGCCATTGAGGACAATAAGCCCGACGCCATCCAGGCCATGAGCGCTATCATGCAAGCGCCGGATGTCGAACTGGTCGTCCTGAAAACCGAATATCCGCAGGGGGCTGAAAAACAATTGATTTATGCCGTGACCGGCCGCGAGGTGCCATCCGGCGGCCTGCCCATGGCCGTCGGCGCACTCGTGGAAAACGTCGGCACCTGTGCCGCCATTTATGAGACAATCACGGCAGGTCGCCCGTTGACGGAACGCATTGTGACCGTCACGGGGGCAATGGTCCAGACGCCTAAAAACTTGCGCGCGCGCATCGGCACCCCGCTGGCAGACCTGGTGGCTTTTTGCGGCGGGATAGTGGGCCAGCCGGGCAAGATTATCTGCGGCGGACCCATGATGGGCCTGGCCCAAGGCTCGTTGGAGGCGGCGGTGACCAAAACAACCTCCGGCATAGTGCTTTTGCCACGCCAGGCGGTTCAGCAATTTTCATCCATGCCGTGCATCAGTTGCGGCCGGTGTGTTTCGGCCTGTCCAATACGGCTTATGCCAAACACGCTGAGCGAGATGATCGAGGCTGAGGATAACGAGGGCGCAGAGGGACTCGCCGTGATGGATTGCATCGAATGCGGGGCCTGCGCCTACGAGTGCCCGGCGCACCGGCCGCTGGTCCAGCACATGCGCCGCGCCAAGGCGGAAATTCAGAAGATGAAACGAGAAGAAGAATTGAAACGGAAAGAAACGGAGAAACGGTGACGGCCGAAATAATTACATGCATAGGAATTTTAATGTTGCATAGTTTGTCATTCCGAGCATAGCGAGGAATCTCGTTGGACATCAACCCATGAGATCCTTCGCTTCGCTCTGGATGACAGCATGTTGCGATATAGGCATTTGTAAAAGTTTCCGCCGCGGCGGACTAATTTGTTACCGTTTCTCCGTTTCACCGATTCAGCACATGGACGGCAGCATGAACAAAGCCCCAAAGACAAACCAACTCCCATCGGAAAACGAACCTATGTGGCTGGTCAGCAGTTCGCCGCACGCACATTCGGGCGATTCGGTGCGTAAGATCATGCTCGCGGTAATTATCGCGCTCATGCCGGCCCTGGCGGCGGCCTTCGGCTTGTTCGGCTGGGATGCCTTCCGTCTGACGGGCGTTTGCGTCGTCAGTTGCGTGGCAGCGGAAGCGGCGACGCGCAAGCTCATGCGCCGCGACTTGGGGTTAGGCGACTTGAGCGCCGTGGTCACTGGCCTTTTACTGGCATTTAACCTGCCGCCGGCGCTCCCGAGCTGGATGGCGGTGGCCGGCTCGGTGGTGGCCATTGTCATTGCCAAGCAATTTTACGGCGGGTTGGGCTACAACCCTTTCAACCCGGCACTGATCGGACGTGTGTTTCTGTTGATTTCGTTCCCCGTGGCCATGACAACCTGGGGCCCGTGGCAGATCCTATTCCCCGCGGCCGGCGTGGACGCGATCACCACGGCCACGCCGCTGGGATTGGTCAAGACAACGCTCGGCATAGGCCAGCCCCTACCCTTTGTGTTCGACGGCGCCACGATCCTTCAATTTTTCCTGGGTGCTAAAAACGGGTGCATCGGCGAGGTATCCGGCCTGGCGCTCCTGATCGGCGGGATGTATCTCCTGTGGCGGCGCTGTATTTCCTGGCAAGTACCCGTTTTTTTCATCGGCACGGTAGCGGTTTTTGCCGCGATCCTATGGCTGGCGGATCCGACCCATAACTACAATCCCCTCTTCCATATTCTGACGGGCGGACTGGTCCTGGGCGCGTTCTTCATGGCCACGGACATGGTGACCACGCCGGTCACGAAGACCGGTCTGGCGTTCTTCGGCATCGGCTGTGGCGTGCTGACCATGGTCATCCGCAAGTGGGGCGGATACCCGGAAGGGGTCAGTTTTGCGATCCTGATCATGAACGCCTTCACACCACTGTTGAATCGCATGACACGGCCGCGGGTCTTCGGACACGGCCAGAAGAAAAAAACGTAGCCGTTCACGACTTGAAATTGGAAACTATTCATTCCATGAAAGACCTGATAAAAATGGTAGTGGTGCTGACGGTCATTAGCGTGGTGGCCGGGTATCTGCTGGCAACGACCAACAAAATCACCAAGGCACCGATCGCAACCGCGCGCCTGGCCGAAAAACTGGATGCCATGAAAAAAGTCCTGCCGGACTACGACAACGATCCCGTCACAAACACCTGCGTCGTGCAGGAAGCCGGCAAGCAATGGACGTTTTACGTGGCACGCAAGCAGGGTGTCTTCGCCGGCGCCGCCTTCGAGGCCGCCTCGGACCAGGGCTACAACGGCACGATCCGCATCCTGGCCGGAATCCTGCCGGATAATAGCATCAAGGGGTTGGAGATCATTGAACAGGCCGAAACCCCGGGCTTGGGCGCGAAAATTTCGGAAAGCGCATTCAAGGACCAGTTCCAAGGCAAAGCGATTTTCCACACGCGCTGGACGGTGAAAAAAGACGGCGGCGATATTGACGCCATCACCGGCGCCACGATTTCGCCGCGGGCCGTGGTTTCCGCCCTGAAAACAGGGCTGGAGGTATATACTAATCATTTTGATAAGATTGCGGCCACGGGCGGGAAGACGACGGCTTGTCCTGCGAAGCCTTAGCGAAGCAGGGACGGCGGAGGATGAACTCCAGATATAAGCGAGGCAACCCATGCGGTTTTACAAGGAACTGATTAAGGGCCTGTGGACGGAAAACCCCGTTTTCCGGATTGTGCTGGGCATGTGCCCCGTCCTGGCCATTACAACCTCGGTCAATAACGCCATCGGCATGGGCTTGGCCGCCACGTTCGTGCTGGTCTGCTCCAATGCTGCCGTTGCGGCCGTGCGCAATATCGTGCCGGGCAAAGTCCGGATTCCCTGTTACATCGTGATTATTGCCACCTTCGTCACGGTCGTGGACCTGCTGATGAACGCGTTCACGCACGAATTGCACAAGGCCCTGGGCATATTCATTCCGCTCATCGTGGTGAACTGCATTATCCTGGGCCGGGCAGAAGCGTTTGCCAGCAAGAACAGTGTCTGGCTTTCGATCGCCGACGGTATTGGCATGGGCTTAGGTTTCACACTGTCGCTGATTGTGGTTTCCGCCATCCGGGAAATCTTGGGAAACGCCACCCTGCTGGGTTATGCCGTCGGCCATTACCAGGTAACCCTGCTGATGGTTTTGCCGCCGGGCGGGTTCCTGACGTTAGGCTGCCTGCTGGCGCTGATGAATCACATCCAGGCCAGCATGGCTCTGCACAGCGGACGCGCCTACGTCCCCCCACCCACCCTGGACTGCCGCCACTGTATGATCTGCAAATGGGGCGCCGAAAAAGATGGTTGATGACAAGATGGATAGACTGTAGGCTGCAGCTCTTTATCCCGTATATTTCCTTGAAATATGCGGACTAGATACGCCGACACAATGAATACGATTATCCACAGGGAACAGCTTTCCGATGACGTCGTGCTTATGCGGCTGGCTGCGCCGCTGATCGCGGAAGAACGCAAACCGGGTCAGTTCGTGATCGTCCAGTTAGACAGCAAATACGGCGAGCGCATCCCGCTAACCATCGCCGATGCCGACACAAAGGAAGGTTCGATCACCATTATTTTCCAAGTCGTCGGCCTAACCACCCATCGCCTGGCCGCCCTGCGGGAGGGCAACACGGTCGAAAACCTGGTCGGCCCACTTGGACGACCAACCCACATCGAGAAATTTGGCACGGTCGTTTGCATCGGCGGCGGAATCGGCGTGGCGCCCATGTATCCCATTGCCCAAGGCATGCAGCGCGCCGGCAACAAGGTCATCATTATCATGGGCGCGCGCACAAAGAACCTGCTGATCCTCGAGGAGCGCATGCGGACCCTGGCGGACGAGCTGATTATCTGCACGGATGACGGCTCCTACGGGCGCAAAGCGCTCGTCACCGCGCCCCTGAAGGAATTGTGCGAGCGCAACCCTAAGCCGAACCTGGCCGTAGCCATCGGACCGCCCATCATGATGAAGTTCTGCGCGGAAACTACACGTCCTTTCGGCGTCCCTACGGTCGTGTCGCTCAACACGATTATGGTGGATGGCACGGGCATGTGCGGCGGGTGCCGGGTCACCGTCGGGGGTAAGACGCGCTTCGTTTGCGTGGACGGACCGGAATTCGACGGGCATCAGGTGGATTTCGACAACATGATGAAGCGTCTGCGGGCTTACAAAAAGCAGGAGGACGAGGCGCGCGCGCAATGTCGGTTGGATGCGGAAATCGAGAAACGGAAAGGAACACCCGCGTGAACGCGCATCCGACCAAGGAACTGTTGGCCGCCGAGGCCGCGCGGCATCTGCAGGAAATCGAGGCGCGGTCCGAACCGCTCAAACCCAAAGACCGCCTGAAGATTCCCGCGCAGGTAATGCCGGCGCAGGATCCCGCTGTGCGCCGCCGTAACATCGAGGAAGTGGCTTGCGGCTATTCGCCGGAGCAGGCGCGCCTGGAAGCCCTGCGTTGTTTCCAATGCAAGAAAGCGCCTTGTATCGAGGGTTGTCCGGTGCGGATTGATATCCCCGCCTTCGTGCGCGCGATCGCCGAAGGCCATGTCAAGCAAGCTGTTGATATCATCAAGCTCAACAGCCTGCTCCCCTCAGTCTGCGGGCGCGTATGCCCTCAGGAAGTGCAATGCCAGGCGCCTTGCACAGTGGGCCGCACGCTTAAGGACGTCGGCCAGGCCGTATCAATTGGACGACTGGAGCGCTTCGCGGCCGACTGGGAGCGCGCGCAGGGCGTCCCGGCCATTCCGCCAGTCAAGCCGCCCACGGGCAAAAAGGTGGCCGTGATCGGGAGCGGTCCGGCCGGCATCACTGTGGCCGCCGACGTGCGGCGCGAAGGTCATGCAGTCACCCTGTTCGAGGCCTTTCACAAACCGGGCGGGGTCATGGTGTACGGCATCCCCGAGTTCCGATTGCCCAAGCTCATCGTGCAAAAGGAAATTGACACGCTCACAGCCATGGGCGTCAAGCTGGCCACCAATTTCGTGGTCGGCCGCACGCGCGCGCTCCAGGATTTGCTGGACAAGGATGGGTTTGATGCCGTTTTCATCGGCACCGGCGCGGGTCTGCCGAAATTCATGAATATCGAGGGCGAAAACCTGGTGGGCGTGTTCTCGGCCAACGAATACCTGACCCGCGCCAACCTGATGCGGGCCTATGATTTCGGCCACGCCCAGACGCCGATCTTCCGTTCGCATAAAGTGGCCGTGTTGGGCGGCGGAAACGTCGCCATGGACTCGGCGCGCATGGCGGTGCGCTTGGGCGCGGAAGAGGTGCATCTTGTGTATCGGCGCACGGAGGTGGAAATGCCCGCCCGCGTGGAGGAAGTGGCCCACGCCAAGGAGGAAGGCATCGTGTTCCACCTGCTCCAGAACGCCAAGCGTATCCTGGGCAATGAACAGGGCTGTGTCACCGACATGGAATGCCTGAAATACCAACTCGGCGAACCCGATGCATCGGGCCGGCGCCGGCCGGTGGAAATTCCCGGCAGTGAGTTTGTCATGCCGGTGGACACGGTGATCGTGGCCATCGGCAATGAGTCCAATCCCCTGATCAAGCAGACCACTACCGGCCTTGAAACGGACAAATGGGGCCACATCATCGTGGACGCGGACGGGAAAACATCGTTAGACCGCGTCTATGCCGGGGGCGACATTGTGCTGGGAGCGGCCACGATAATCCTGGCCATGGGCGAAGGCCGCCGCGCCGCGGCTTCCATCAATCGGTTGTTGGCAGAAAGATAAAGAAAATGATATTCTACCTCCCGCTTCGCACGGCTTGCCATACTTTTTAGCGTGGTTGTCATTCCCGACATGTCCGCCGCGGACTGATCGGGAATCCAGGGTCCCTGGCCGAACTCGGGCAGACAGAGTAAAGCAAAACAATATCTGGATTCCCGCTTTCGCGGGAATGACAGAAAAAAAGCGCGAAAGAGAAATAGTTTTAAAATTAACTCGGAATAATAAAGCGAAAGGAAACACGCCATGGCCAGGATTGCGTTTATCGGAGCGGGCAGTTTTGGGTTCACACGCGGGCTGGTTCGGGATCTGCTCACGTTCCCGCGTCTGCAGGATGCCACGCTGGCACTCATGGATATTGACCGCGAGCGCTTAAGCTACATCCGGCAGGCCGTGGAACGGATCGTCCGCGAGGGTCGTTACCCCGCCAAGATCGTGGCCACGACAAACCGGCGTAAAGCCCTCGAGGGCGCCGATGCCGTCATCTGCACGATCCTGGCTGGCGACGTGAATGTGTGGCAATACGACATTACGATTCCAAAGCAATTCGGGGTTGATATAAACATCGGCGACACGCGCAGTGTTTCCGGCGTGTTCCGCGCACTTCGCACGATCCCGGTCATGCTCTCTATTTGCCGCGACATCGAACAGGTCTGCCCGCGCGCGATTTTGCTCAATTACACCAATCCCATGGCCATGCTATGCCGGGCGATGCAGAGTCAGACCAAGGTTCAGGTCACCGGTCTGTGCCACAGCGTCCAGGGCACGGCCCACATGCTCGCCCAGTGGATCGGCGCGCCCGCCGATCAGGTGGACTATGTCTGCGCCGGGATCAATCACCAGGCCTGGTACCTGAAATATGACTGGCAAGGATGCAACGCCTATCCGCTGATCCGCAAGGCCATTCTGAAGAATCCTAAGATCCGTGATGAGGAACAGGTGCGCAATGAAATGTTCCTGCACCTGGATTATTACGTGACCGAGTCAAGCGGCCATAATTCCGAATATTCCTGGTGGTTCCGCAAGCGCCCGGACCTGATAAAAAAATACTGCACGCGCGGCACCGGCTGGAACCCGGGGCACTACGCCTATGTTCTGCATTATTACCGTAATCAGAAAACCACCTGGAAAAAAGAAACGAAAAAATGGCTGGACGATCCCAAGCCGCTTGATCTGAAACGCGGTCTTGAATATGCCGCTTCCATTATCAATGCCCGCATGGGCGGCGAAGTGTTTCAGTTCAACGGCAACGTGCCCAACACTGGAATCATCCCGAACCTGCCGGCGAACGTGTGCGTGGAAGTGCCCGTTTTCACGGACCGCCAGGGCTTCCACCCGGTTTTCGTCGGCGCTCTGCCGCCGCAACTGGCGGCTCTGAACAACGTCAGCATCGCCGTGGAGGAAATGGCCGTAACGGCGGCGATCACCGGCAACCCCCGCAAGGTGTTCCACGCGATCGCATACGATCCACTCTCGGCCGCCGTGCTGTCCTTAGCCGAGATCAAGCGCATGGTCCAGGCCATGCTGAATAAGAACAAGGCCTACTTGCCACAGTTCAAACAGCTGAGCATAGATTAGTTTTTGGTCTGCATTCGATGTTCGGCGTTCGGTGTTGAATTTGTTTGCGATAATATGCTATCGTGCATTTTACTGCGCTAAGAAGAACCTCTTTGGAGAAAGATCATGCCGATCAAGCCCTGCCGCCCGGCCTGGAAAGGAACCATGACCGCCCGCGAACGGTTTAACCGGCAAATGCACTATCAGCCGGTGGACCGCTGTTTCAACATGGAATTCGGCTACTGGGAAGAAAACTTTCATCAGTGGCCGCTTTTCGTGGAAAACCACATCACGAATAACGAAGAGGCCGATATCTTCTTCAATTTCGACCGCATCTGCGTTACGGTCGGAACGGTCGGGCTGAATCCCGGATTTCCAGAGAGCGTGGTCTCCGAAACCGCCACCACCCGCATCCTGATGAACAGCAACGGGCTGCTGGCCGAAGTGCCCAAGGACGGACACGACACGATTCCGCATTATATCAAAGCTTCCATCGTGACTCCCGATGATTGGAAACGCTGTAAGGCCGAACGCCTGCGCCGGGATGATCCCACCCGCAAGGTTGATATTGCCAGGCTAAAGCAATTGCACCCGCCCACCCGGGATTACGCGCTCGGCGTTTATTGCGGATCCATGATTGGCAAGATTCGCGATATGTTGACCTTTGAGGGCCTGGCTTACGCCACCTACGATTACCCGGAGATGGTCGAAGACATGGTTGAAACCTGTTGCGTGCTCGTCGAGGATTATTTGGACCAGGTCCTGCCGCACATGGATTTTGATTACGCCTCGAACTGGGAGGACATCTGTTTCAAGAACGGCCCGATCGTTTCCGTGGATTTCTTTAAAAATGTGGTCATGCCCCGCTATAAGCGCCTCAGTAAAAAACTGCATGCCGCCGACATTGACCTCTGGTATAGTGACTGCGACGGGGACGTACGGCCAATCCTGCCCTATTTTCTGGAAGGCGGCATCAACTGCCTGTTCCCATTCGAAGTCAACGGCTGTGCACACCCGGCGGAACTGCTGAAGGAATACGGCAAGGACCTGCACATCATGGGCGGCGTGGACAAGATCGAGCTGGCCAAGGGCCCGAAGGCCATCAAGGCCTATCTGAAGACCCTGGTGCCGCTGGTGGAACGGGGCGGTTACATCCCCTTCTGCGATCACCGCTGTCCGCCTAACGTCAAGCCGGACGATTACCTTTATTACCTCGACCTTAAGGAACAGATGTTTGGGTTGAAATAGGAGTCGTTGGCGACCGCGGCCGAATGTTTTTTTGGAGTGACGCAAAAAGTCTTGCAACGTTTGAGCGATTTTGACATAATTAACAAGTTACCTTCAATGAAAGGATGGCAAATATGGCAAACTCAAAGCCTATCGGGTTGGTTGTAAGTATCAGTCTTGGCATGATTCTATTGGTGGCCAGTCTTGCAATGAATATAGTAATTTTTCAAGAACTGGGTATCGCGAAGAATGACGTGGCCGGCATCAAAAGCAACGTGGCCGGCATCAAAAGCGACATGACCGGCATCAAGAACGACGTGGCCGGCATCAAGAACGATGTGATCGAATTGAAGTCCATTACCAAGAGCGACGCGGCCAGCATCAAGAGCGACGTGGCCAGCCTGAAGAGCGACGTGGCCAGTGATACGTCCATTATCAAGAGCGACATGGCCGGCTTAAAGAGCAGTCTGTCCAGCTTTGAAGGCAACCTGACCGACTTGAAGAACGTCGTGGCCAGTTCCATGAGCGAGGCGGATGGGGCGGACAGCTTCAAAAGCGACGTGGCCAGCATCAAGAGCGATGTGACCAGCTTAAAGAGCGATATGGCCAACATCACGAAGATCGTGGCCACCATTAATAGCAACGTGACTGGCATCAAGAGGGTTGTGCGTTAATGCTAATAACAACCAATCCCTGGCACGCAATAATGATTGGGTTGCTCGGTATGGGATGGCTTACTTTGGTTGCTCCGGTCACCGCCCAGGAAGCGGCGCCGGAGGCGGAACCGCCCGTGGCCACTCCGGCGGTGATGACCGCTCCGGCGGTGGCGAACGATCAGCCCTCTGACGGCACTTCTGCGTTGGTGGCCCCAGCGGAAACCACAGCAGTCACCGCCACGGAAACAAACGCAGAAACGGGCTCGGCCAGTGCTGACCCCACCACTGCCTCGGCAACAAACGCGACCACCAACCAGGTTGCCACGTTATCAGTTTCGACACCTGCCATCGAACCGCAACCGGCGGCAACTAACATAAGCGCGCTGGGGATCAACGGCCTGCCGGCTGTGACAAATGCCCCGCTGCCCGATCCACGCGCCGGGGATGCGCCCGGCTGGTGGTTTGAGGCCGCACGGAAACAGGGCGGCGAGTACCCGGCATTTCTGGGCATCCGCTTTGCCGATGTCTCGCGCGCCATCATCATCGAGACGCCGAACCGTAAGCTGACGGTCGGCCAGCCGCTGGTCTATCGTCTGTGGGTGTGTAACGACCTGCCCCAGGCAATTGTATGCCGCGTGGAATATGCCGTGCGAAAAGGCGAAATTGTCATTAGCCAAACGAATGCCTTGAATTTTATGGTCAAAGGCTCGGAAGCGCAGGCCGTGGATCGTTTCAAACAAAGCACCGATGCGCTGGCGCCGGGCACCTATACAATTGACGCCACGCTCCGGGATCAAACCGGCAAGCTCCTGCATCACATGACGGAAACCGTTGAGCTCACGGCGCCAAAATCACCATAAAAGGAAGGTAGCTCCAGCGGTGATGACCGCTCCAGCCGCATTCCTTTTGCACGGGATGGTCTTATGCTTAATCAAGTATGGCAGTGGTATCAAGCCAGCGGTTTGAGTCACACCATGATCTCCATCCCGGGCATGGAGGCGATGGTTTTGCTCATCCTGCTGACGATCTGCATGTTGTTCCGCATCAACCGGATCGGCCTGGTAACAGCCTATATCTTCATGTATCGCTGGGGCCTGCTTTTCGGCGAGCAGTACTTTGCGGGAGATACGCGGGTCTATCACGGTTTTCTTGCCAGCTACATCGTGTTTGGGATCCTGGTGTTGACGCTGGCACTGGTGGCCATGATGGTGGCAACGCGCTCCGGCCGGCAGGAATAAGGGATGTGGATTTCGCGGGTAAAATGTTTTGATTATTTCGCCTGCTGACGAACGAGTGCAAAAAAGCGGTCTTCATATTCCTCGAACAGCCCGTACCGGCGCAGTTTGAGACCCAGTGCTTTGACCCGTGCCGGATCCCGGCTGGCTATCAGGAAGTGGCTCTCGATATCGGCACGCACCCCCTTGGGCACGCCGTTGGCATCTTCCCAGAGCCGATGGCGGTTGAGGTCCTGGATGTTGCGCGGTATGGATTGGCGAATGACATCCACCATGAATTTCAGCAGGCAGACGTCCCACGGATCGTCCACGCCGAGAATGACGCCCGTCAGCGGATCCTTCTTCTCCTGGGCGCTTTTTTTCACCTGGTCCAGGATTTCCGTCACATTGCCGGTGATTACCTGTTCGCTGATCTCGGTTTTTTGCACTTTGAATCCGTACTCCAGCACGCGCAGGTCCTTGGCATGCTCCCGCAGCCATTCGATATACTGGCTGGCCTGTTCGCCAAACCCTTCCAGCATTTCACTGGCATAGCAGGACGGCGTAATGATCTGCGGCTGACGTGACTGAATGGTCCCTTCCCGGACCCGGATGCGATTGACCGAATCCATCAGCTCGCTCACCAGGTGGTAATGCAGACGGGTGGCGCCAAATGTCTCCAGATAATTAGTCGGCATCACCACCACTTCGGTGTTGTTCACTGCATACCAGAAATTATGGGGTTTGATTTCCATATGCCATCTGATTGTCGCCCTTCCACGCCCCTTGTCAAGGCTGAAGCGCAACGCGACCGCAATTCGGGGATTTATAAGGAGAGCAAGAACCTGCCGGTATGATCTGCTCCACGTACCGCTTTATTGCATCAAAAGGCTTGCTTTCTTCTGCATGGACCTGCTAACATTCAATTGAAGGGCGGATTGAAAATCAGGAGGATGAATTCATGCAACATATATACATTACCGAAAATGATTTTCGCCGTCTGCACGACATGATGTCGCAAGGGGAAAAAGCCATAAGCAAGGATCAGGCCTATCTCCAGTCGCTGGAACAGGAACTGGCCCGTGCCACGATTGTGCCATCCGATAAGATCCCCGGGGATGTCATCACGATGCATTCCCAGGCACGCCTGCAAGATCTGGATACGCAGGAAGATATGACTTACACCCTAACGTTTCCGGACGAGGCCGATACCGCCGCGCATAAAATTTCAATACTGGCTCCCATCGGAACCGCCTTGATCGGCTATAAAGTCGGAGATACGATCACATGGGAAGTGCCGGCGGGAGCCCGGCGGCTGAAAGTGATGGAAGTCATTTATCAGCCGGAAGCCGCCGGTAAATTCGATTAATAGCCCCTCTGGTATCCGGTGTCTGATCTCTGGCAGGCTGTGTTCCGGGCCGGTTTGTGCTTACTGACTTTTAAGCAATTTGACTGCTACCCTCTGAATTATGGCCTTGATCGGAAATGCCCTGCGGTCTATCCTGCAATTATGAAACGACCGCTCAAGCCCCGTCCCGACTGGGACACATACTTCATGGATATTGCTCACGTGGTCAAGCGCCGGAGCAACTGTAGCCGGCGCGACGTGGCGGCCCTCATCGTCAAGGATCGGCGCATCATCTCCACAGGCTACAACGGCACGCCCAGCGGGATCAAGAACTGCTTCGAGGGCGGATGTCCCCGCTGTGCCAGCAATACGCCCTCCGGCGAACGCCTGGGCGAATGCATCTGCGCCCACGCCGAGGAGAACGCCATCATCCAGGCGGCCTGCTACGGCGTGGCCCTGCGAGGTGCCACCCTGTACTGCACGGACAGCCCCTGCCTGCTCTGCGCCAAAATGATCGTGACTGCGGGGATCAAGGAAGTGGTGTTTGAATCGCCCTACCAGTTCAGCGCACAGGCCGCGCGCCTACTCAAAACTGCCGGCATCCGCTGTCGGCGGTTTAAGCGCACGAACATGTAAGCCGGAGACGGATCCGCCTTCGGCGGAAAATTCCTATGCATGAACCTTAGCAACTCAACTATATGGCTTTCAGCATGAACGCCAGCGTGAACAGGGCCACAGTCTCGATAACGCCAATGGCCATGAAATAGTTGGCCATACCTTGGCCGGTTTCAGCCAGGGCATCGGAGGCGGCTGCGCCGGCCTTGCCTTGCTGCCAGGCCGAGGCGCCCATGGCCAACCCGCCAAAAATACCGACGCCCACCAGGGCCTCCGCGGATGTGCCTTTGTTGGCCGCCGCCACAATCTGCAGCATCACGATGAAGCCATAGATGGTTTGGGAAAGCGGCGCGCCGATGAAGGCCACCAGCATGAACGGCGCCAGCTTGTTCTGGGCATAACACTTTTTCCACGACCCGATCGCCGCCAGCGCGGCGGCGCCGGCGCCCAACGCCGAACCCACGGCCGCAAGACCCAGTATGGCCGCCCCACCCAGTTTGCCAAACGATGTAATCTGTTCCGGTGTCATAGCATTCCTTTTTTTTGATGGTTAATGTCCCGCGCGACGCGTGATAAAGTTGATGGCTTGCCCCGCGTTTCGCGGGGTTGATGTATTGGCAAAGGGGGCGTATTTGATTCCGGCCCATTGAAGACCCAGGTGGCTGGAGAATTCAAGCGCATTCAGTCGCACGCCATGCACGAGCACGGCCAGCGCACACAAGGAAATGTTCAGCACATGGGCGGCGAAGATAATCAGCGCCGCCGCCAGGCCCGCCCAGACGCTGTCAACGCCCTTGCCTATCGCCAATTCGTTGAACGCCAGGATAAGTGTCACCGAAGCGCTGCCCACCAGGTAAAGCCGCATGTAAGAAATCACGTCGCCAAAGTTCCCTATTACCGTGAAGGGCAGGACGCAATAATTTTGCCACCCTGTTTTCAACTGACGGAAAGGAATCAGGAACAGCACCACGGCGACCAGCGAGATCCCAAACAACCACGCCACAAAACCCGGCATGGGCCGATCGAGCACAAAATAGCTGGCGGTAAAATACATGGTCCAGGCCAAGCCGATCCAACCCGCCTGTCCGATGGCCGTCACGCTGTGCCGCTGGCGAATCACATTCCAGGCATGCGCCACCGTCAGGTGCGCCGCGCCCAGTAAAAAACACAGATTTATAAGGTTGGCTTCATGCCCTAACCATTCGATCTTCCACTGCTTCAAAGGCGCCGGCAGGTTCTGGATGCCGAAATATGAGCCGGTCAAGACCCCCCAGATCATCGTAGCCACGCTCAGAATCCCAAGGAGCGGGAGCAGGTTGCTCGGCGCCGCTTTCCACTTCCAGCGCAAGAGCGCGGTCAAGCCCAGGAACAGCAAGCCATAGCCGCCATCGCCAACGAGCATGGCAACAAATACGCTGAAAAACACCAGGAACACAACGCTGACATCCATCTCCCGGTAACCGGGCAGGATGCCCAGCATGTCAAAAACCGCCTTTACCGGACGCGCCCACCAGACGTTTGCAATCAGGGTCGGCACGGGATCGGACTCAACCGGCTCCTCGATCAGCAGGCCCCAGCCACTCACGCGGGCTTGGTCCCGAATATTTTGCACACTGAATTCCGGGCAAAAGCCCTGGAGATAGACCACCGGCCCATTCGCGCCCATACCGGCCTGGACTTCCATGAATTTTACCTGTTCCTCCAGGTGGCTCACCCGCTGGGCGATCACCGCCCGGTCGGCGCTGAGCCGCTCGAATTCGTTGCCAATACCCGCGAGTTCACGATCCCCATCGGCCAACTCGCGTTGGATCCGGGCAAACGATGTGTCCGGGAGCGCCTGCTCTTCCGCGGCCACCGGGACGGCCTCACGGGAAATCACGGCGAACCAGGTCCCACGCCTCGTCCGGCGGAGAACGCGCACAACGGCCCCTTCCGGCGCGGGCAGGGGTTTTTTCGGCGACGCAAAATACAGGCGCACATGGATGCCATGCGCTTTCAGGGTCTGCAAGGCCGCCGGTTCGAACTCGCCGAAGGGCTCTAGTTTT
>JBDRSI010000223.1:0-7361 GCA_043825055.1 Verrucomicrobiota bacterium | reverse complement strand
AACATGATCATTACTTAGGAGCCAGAATTCAGGAGTCAGAATTCAGTCCCGATCGCGAAGCGCATCGGGATCGTTCTGAATTCTGTATTCTGACTTCTGACTACTTGTGCAGTTACCGAACATGAAGGCTATCCACCAGTTTGTCGCCGGGTTCACCGCCGGCGACGCCATCAGCAACGAGGCGCTGACCCTGCGCGCGCTTTTCCGCCGCTGGGGCTATGCCGCCGAGATTTTCTGCGAGCCAAACCATACGGGCCCGGCCCGGCGCCAGGAGGCCCGCGATGCCGCCCGGTCCGCCGAAGTCATGGGGCCCGATGATATCGCGCTCCTGCATCTTTCAATCGGATCGGCCGTAAACGACATTTTCAAGGGCCTGGCCTGCCGCAAAGTCCTGCGCTACCACAATATCACCCCCGCTCATTTTTTCCGGGGTCTGCAGGAAGAACTCGCGCGCGATCTGGCTTGGGGCCGGGACCAGGCCCGCACCCTGGCAAAAACGGCCGACATCAATATGGCCGACAGCCAATTCAATGCCAAGGAACTGACTGCCCTGGGATACCCCGCCGTGCATGTAATGCCGCTCGTGCTGAATTTTGGCGCGATCAACGCACGCCCTGACCGCCGCGTGCTCCGCGCGCTCAGGGACGACCGCATCAACATCCTTTTCGTGGGGCGCTGTGCGCCGAACAAACGCATTGAGGATGCGCTCTACGCGTTTAACTATTTTCAAAAAACCGTGGAGTTGAACGCGCGTTTCATTCACGTCGGCTCGTTCGCGGGCCTGGAGCGCTACCAGTCCCTGCTAACCGTCTATGCCCGCAACCTCCACCTCAACCATGTGGTCTTTGCCGGCGCGGTGCCGCAGAGCGAGTTGACCGCCTATTACGAGGGCGCTCACCTGTTTCTGTGCATGAGCGAGCACGAGGGCTTCTGCATCCCGCTCATCGAAAGCATGGCGCACAAACTGCCGATTTTGGCCTATGCCGCCGGCGCGGTGCCGGAGACGCTCGACGGCGCCGGGGTCCTGGTCCGGGAAAAACGCTGGGATTCCATCGCCGAAATGATGGGACAACTTGCGCGCCGCGGGTCGTTCCGCGAGGCCGTGGTGCGCGGCCAGCAACAGCGCCTGGAGCGCTATCAAAAGCGCAACCTGGAAGCCGAACTGAAAGCATGCCTTGCGCCGCTGCTAAGAAATGCAGAAGGCAGAATGTAGAATGCAGAAATCAGCGATCAGCTAAAGCCTTCCGACTTTTATGTCAGTGGTCAGAAGTCAGAGATCAGACGCTGTCGTCTGTCGTCTCCGGTCCGCCCTCCGTCGTCTGTCGTCTGTCGTCTGTCTTCTCCGGTCCGCTTCAGGCCATCGGCTGGGTGTCGCTGGCGGACGGGTCTTCCATGGTCTTCAGAATCGCTTCTATCTGATCCATCGCTTTGCGGATCGCGATCATTTCCCGCCGAAACGCTTGCAGGCTTTGGGAGGCGAGGGCATGGCGCTTTTCCAGAAACCGGCGCCGGAACTGCAACTCGTCGTTTTCCAGCGTGAGCGCGTTGATTTGCGCGTGGGCATCGGCCAGCACGTCGGAAATCTCAGGGAGTTCGTGTTCCACCTCCTGCTCGTCGGCCGCCGCCGCGGCGGCGTTCGGCTCGGTCTCCAGGCGCGTGGCTTCCACACCGCCGGACAAGGGCACCTGTTGTTCGGTGCCGCAGTCGGGGCAGGTGATCGCAAGCCCCGCGCCCAAGGCGTTGATCACTAAGCTCTTGCCGCAGGACCCGCAATCAAAGACAATGTCTTTTGCGGGAAACGATTCATTAAGTGTGTCATCGTTCGTCATGGCCATACCTCCTGCTGATAGGTGCTATTATCGGTTCCGGCCTGGAAAAATGCAATAACGAAATGCGAAAAAAAGATTGACGCCGGCCTGGAAACCGCTATATAGGAAACCTTCACGTCGCACCACGCGCAATGCGCGGCAAGCGCATCATGTTCCGAATTTTAATCAAGGAGAAGTAACTATGATTGTCAACACCAGGGAATTGTTCAAACACGCCTATGGCAAATACGCCGTCGGCGCCTACAACATCAACAACCTGGAGCAGACCATGGGCCTGTTCCGGGGCTGTCTGGAAAGCCAGGCGCCGTTTATGATCCAGATTTCCAAGGGCGCCCGTTCTTACACCGACAAACGCATGCTGGAAGCCATGATCCGCATGGCGGACCAGATCTTTCCGGACGCCATTTTCGCCGTGCACCTGGACCACGGCGACGAAGAAGCTTGCCTGGACTGCATCCAGAGCGGATTTTACAGCTCCGTCATGATTGATGCCAGCATGAAACCCTATGAAGAAAACATTGCCATCACCCGGCGTGTGGTCGCGGCCGCCCACAATAAAAACATCGTGGTCGAGGCGGAGCTGGGCCAGTTAGGCGGCGTCGAGGAGCATATCTCCGTCTCCGAAGACCAGGTCCACCTTACCGATCCGGAGCAAGCCGCGGATTTCGTCAAACGCTCCGGGTGCGACAGCCTGGCCTGCGCCATCGGCACAAGCCACGGCGCCTACAAGTTTGCCGGCAAGCAGGGCCTGCACTTCGAGATCATCGCGGCCATCCAGAAACTCCTGCCGGGGTTCCCGCTGGTAATGCACGGTTCCAGTTCCGTGCCCAAGGACGAAGTGGACCGGATCAATGCCGCCGGCGGCAAAATGAAAGATGCGCGCGGCGTGGATCCGACCGAATTTGTCAAGGCGGCCAAACTGGGCGTGACCAAGGTGAATATTGACACCGATGGCCGCCTGGTCTGGTGCCGCGTGCACCGCGAATATTTCAAGGAACACCCGGAGAACTTCGATTTGCGGCCACCGGGCAAGGTGTTCATGGTTGAATATGCCAAATACATCGCCGAAAAGAACCGGTACCTGGGCAGCGCCGGCCAGCTGGAAACCGTGCGCAAGGTGCTGAAGAAATAGACTTGATTCACTGATTTTTTTGTATCACCGCATCAAGAGAATAAATTATGCCCGCGCATGCGTTGGAAAACGCCGTCGTGTTTAGGGAAGAAAAAGGGCTCGTCGGGTTGGATCGTCTGTTTGGCATGACTGGCGAGAATAACGAGACGCCCGTCCGCGCGCGAGGCCCGGCCCTGATCGCCACCAGCCTGGGACGTTATGAAGCCGGCGGCCTGAAACTTCTGGAACATCGGATTGCGAAGGACAACGCCCGGCTGATATGGCAGACCGACCAAGGCGCCCTGCGCCTGGAAAGCAACTGGCAACTCTCAGCCGCAACCGGTGTTCTCAGCCGCAAAGATCGGCTAATCAATACCTGCAAAACACCGGTAACAATTTACCGCTGTCTGCCGCGGTTTAGCCTGGCGCCGGGCCATTACGAGGTGTATGCCCAGCAAAGCCGGTGGAGCAACGAAAGCCAAGGCGCGTGGATTCCACTTCATACGGGCAGTCTTACGCTGAGTTGTGAGTGGGGACGCACTACCCAGAACGGCACACCTTATGCCTGCCTGCGCGAAGTCGGCGGCGACCGCGGCGTGGCTTTTCATGTGATCCCGCATGGGAACTGGGTTATCCGTTTCAGCACGCGCATGCCGAGCAATCCATGGCCCTTTGTCGTAGTGGAGCTGGGCCTGGCGGATGAGGATTTGCATCTCATCCTGGCGCCGGGCGAATCGCTTGACCTTCCGGAAATTCTGATCCAGGACCTGCCCGATGGCGAACCCCGGTCGGCGGCAACGGCCCTGCACCGGTATATCAATGCCCGCCTAAAGGCGCCGTCCCTGCCGGAGATCCCGATCATTTATAACACCTGGTTCGATCACATGAGCGCCCTCGATGTGCCGCGCCTGCGCGAGCAACTGAAAGCGGCCCGTGCGATCGGCTGTGAGGCCTTTGTGGTAGACGCCGGCTGGTTCGGCCCAGATGATGCCGGTTGGGGCATGGTGGGCGACTGGCGCGAAAAAATGGACTGCGCCTTTCACGGACGTATGAAAAATTTTGCCGATGAAGTCCGCGCAGCGGGGCTCGGATTCGGCCTGTGGATGGAACCGGAACGGGCGGTGGCCAAGGCGCCGATTCGCCTTCAACACCCTGAATGGTTCTTCCCCGGCGAACCCCGTTTCAACCTGGACATCCCGGCGGCCCGCGATTACCTGTACAAGGAAATTGCGCGTTTGATCGAAACCTATGACCTGGTATGGATCAAGCTGGATTATAATGTCACGCTCGGTTATGATGGGAGCGGCACGGAGCTGTCCCGGTATTATGACGTGTGGTACCGGATGATGGACGATCTGCGCCGGACCCATCCGCGCACGGTGTTTGAAAATTGTTCCAGCGGCGGCATGCGCCTGGATCTTTCCTCCCTGTTCCATTACGATTGCCACTTTCTCTCTGACTCCGTCAATCCCCTGGATGTGATCCGCATTGGGGAGGGGTCGCTCCTGCGCCTGCCGCCGGGCCGTATCTTGCGCTGGGCCACCCTGCGCGGCATCGGCCAGACGGTTCCCGACCTCTGGAAACGCACGGAGGAATCGGCCGAACGTCTGGTCGTGCCCGGCGGCGCCAGCGGCGCCACGTGGCAAAGCGTGGAATCGGCCGATGTGGATTTCATCCTGGGCGCCGCCTTGCCCGGTATCCTGGGATTCAGCGGCGACCTGTTGACCGTGCCCGCCGCGGCGCGGGAGCGTATCCGCTGGTACGTGCAGTTTGCCAAGCAGTGGCGCGGGTTCCTGCTCACTGCCGTGGCGCACCTGCTGACACCGCCCCGGCTTATGACGGACCGCGCCGGCTGGACGGCCTTACAGTTGCAGTCGCCGGAAACGACGACCAGCCTGGTATTCACCTATCACCTGCCCAATGACGGCAGTGTCCGCCGATGTTTCCGCCTGCACGGATTGCATCCCGACAAACGGTATACAGTTCGGAAGGTCAGCCCCGATGGCACGGCGGAAACCATCGCGTCCGGTGAAGAGCTGATGCACAACGGCATGGAGGTGGTGGACCCCTTCCAACAGCACGTCCGCTGGCAGGCCCACATTACGATCATCGAACCGGCAACCTCACATCATGGATAGCGCGTCTACGTCCACGGCAATCCGCACGCCGGGCGGACAACGCAACGCTTTCAGCGCTTCCTTGAGAGGCAGGGTCATGGCCTTGACCGAAGTTGAACGCATGATTATCTGAAACCGGTATTGGCCTTTGGCCCGGCTCAGCGGCGCCGGAATGGGCCCGGCCAGGATGATCGTTTTGGGCAATGCCGGCGCAAGCCGCGCGACGAGCGCCTGCGCGGTGCGTTCCACGGCGTCCGTGCGCAGGCTTTCCAGCGTGATGCAAATAAGATGCGCAAACGGCGGATACAGCAGTTCCTTGCGCGATTCCAGCTCCTGGTCGCAAAAACCCTGGTAATCCAGCCGGCGCGCGGCCTGGATGGCCGGGTTAAACGGCACAAAAGTCTGCACAATCACTTCGCCCGGCACATCGCCGCGCCCGGCGCGCCCGGCCACCTGGAGCAACAACTGGAACGTTCGTTCCGCCGCCCGGAAGTCCGGCATGTGCAGGCTTAAGTCCGCGCAAATCACACCCACCAGCGTGACTCCCGGAAAATGGAGTCCCTTGGCGATCATTTGCGTACCGATCAGGACATCAATCTTGCCGGCTTTAAAATCGCCCAGGATGCGGCCGTAAGCATGCTTATGGGTGGTGGTATCGGCGTCCATGCGCTCGATCCGCGCCTTGGGAAACAGCTTGCGCATAATGGCCTCGACACGCTGGGTGCCGATGCCACTGAACTTGAGCGTGGGCACGCCGCAGGTTGGACAGCGCTCGGGCGTCCGTTGCACGCGCCCGCAAATATGACAGCGGATTTCGTCACAGCCCTTGTGCCAGGTCATTTTTACGGCACAGTGGGTGCAGACGGCCACGTAGCCGCACGCCGGGCACAACACCGAGGTGGAAAAACCCCGGCGGTTTAAAAAAAGCATGGTCTGCTCGGCCTGGTCGAGCCGCTGGCGAATGGCTTCCACTAGGTCGCGGGAAAAAACGTCTATCCGCCCGGACTGTTCCGCCTCCACGCGCATATCCACAATCCGCATGCGGGGCATCTGGCGGTGGTCCACGCGATGCGTGAGCTCAGAGAGCGCGTATTTGCCGTTGCGCACGTTGCAGAAGGATTCCAGCGCCGGCGAGGCCGATCCCAGCAGGACGGTGCACGGCTCCAGGCGCCCGCGCATGACGGCCACGTCGCGCGCGTTGTAGCGCGGCGCTTCGGCCTGTTTATAACTGGGCTCGTGCTCCTCATCCACCACGATCAGGCCCAGCCGCTCCACCGGCGCAAAAAGCGCCGACCGGGCGCCGACCACGATCCGCGCCTTGCCTTCATAAATGCGATACCACTCGTCATGCCGCTCACCATCCGATAAATGACTGTGCAACACGGCAATTGTCTCGCCAAACCGACTGCGGAACCGCTCCACCGTCTGCGGCGTAAGCGATATTTCGGGCACCAGCACAATGGCCCCGCGGCCCTGGTCGAGCCCGTAACGAATGGCCTGCAGATAAACCTCCGTTTTGCCCGAGCCGGTCACACCATGCAGGAGCACCACGGAAGGCTTGAGCGTATCCATGGATTGCTTGACTAAGCTCAACGCCGCGGCCTGCTCAGGGAACAGCGCCAGGGGCTCGGTCGGCAGAATCACCTGATCGGCCAGCGGATCGCGCAAGGCGGTCGCGCGAGTAAGGATGACCATCTTTTTCTCCGCCAGGCTTTTAACGGCGGAGGGCGTCGTCCCGGCCGCGCGGACCAGGACGGTCATTGGCAGGGCGCCATCACGTTGCAAAACGTCCAGGACCGCCGCCTGCTTGGGCGCGCGCTGACGCAATACATTCAGCGCGGCCGCATCCGGCGCCGGATTAGCCACGGTAACAAGCGTGTGTTCGATGAAACCGGCGCCCTTGCGCCGGACAGCGCAGGGCAGAACGGTGCGAATGGCCTGTTCGATGGTGGCGGCGTAATAGTCCGCAATCCAGCGGGCCAGTTTAAGCATCGTCTCGTTAATGAGCGGCTTGGGACTGATGAGCGCGGCAATCGCCTTAAGATCGTGCCGGTCGGAATGGTCGGCAAAGCCGACCACGTAGCCGCGGGCAGTGGAATGCCCGAACGGCACGTGCACGCGCGAGCCCAGCCGCACGGTCGCGCTGAGCGCTTCGGGCACCTGGTAATCGAATTCGCGATCCAGGGCGATTTCAACCACAACTTTTGCAATCTTGGGCATAAGCGAAACAGCAAGACAGCATATTTTGCCCGCGAAACACGGGCATGGGGTCTGTCAAGTTGTTTCAGTAAGACTTATTAATGT
>JBDRSI010000222.1:0-10658 GCA_043825055.1 Verrucomicrobiota bacterium | reverse complement strand
CCCCACGGAGCTACTGAAACTGCGCCTATCCGCCCGGTTGCGCCGCCGACCGCTTTTGCCGCGCTTCTGCCGGAGCTCCAGCGCGCGGTGGCCGAGGAAGGCTACATCACCCCCACGCCGATCCAGGCCAAGGCCATTTCGCACCTGCTCGCCGGGCGCGATCTGCTCGGGTGCGCCCAGACGGGCACGGGCAAGACGGCCGCATTCATCCTGCCGATCCTACAATATCTTACCCAGCACAGGGCTCAGTCCCAGCGCGGGCGTCCGCGCGTACTTATTCTGGCGCCGACGCGTGAACTCGCGGCACAGATCGGCGAGAGCATTCGCGCCTACGGGCGGCATCTGACGATCAAGCATACCGTGATCTTCGGCGGGGTCGGCCAGCAACCGCAGGTGGCGGCGCTGGGCCGCGGCATGGATATCGTCGTCGCCACACCCGGACGCCTGCTTGACCTGATGCAACAGCGGCACGTGCGCCTGGACGGCGTTGAAGTGTTTGTGCTCGACGAAGCTGACCGTATGCTGGACATGGGGTTCATCCACGATGTGCGCCGGATCATTGCGGGGCTTCCGGCCCGGCGCCAATCGCTCTTTTTTTCCGCGACCTTGGCGCCCGAAGTTATCACGCTGGCGCGGGCCATGGTGCACGACCCCGTGCACATTACCGTGACGCCCGACCAGCCCGCCGTCGAGAAGATCAAGCAGAAAGTATTGTTCGTGGATAAGAAGGATAAGCCCATCCTGCTCGTTACGCTCCTGCGCGACCCCGTCATCAACAAGGTGCTCGTGTTCACGCAGATGAAGCATGTCGCCAACCGGGTAGCCGACATCCTCCTCTCGGCGGGTATCCAGACGTCCGTAATTCACGGCAACAAAAGCCAGAGTGCACGCACCCAGGCCATGACGGGATTCAAAACGGGGCGCATGCGCGTGCTCGTCGCGACGGACATCGCGGCACGGGGCATTGATGTGGACGGCATCACGCACGTCATCAACTATGACCTGCCCAACGAGCCGCATATCTATGTGCACCGCATTGGCCGCACGGCCCGCGCGGGAGCCGAGGGCGACGCGGTTTCCTTCTGCTGTGCCGAGGAGCGCAATTTCCTGCGCGATATCGAGCGCCTGCTCCGGAAGAGTGTCCCAGCCGATTTGAAACACGCGTACCATTCCGAGACCGCCCGCACCGCCACCGGCGCGGCGGCCCAGCCGCCGCCCAGAGGGCCGCGGGGCGCCCAGCGGTCGCACGCGCCGCATGCCACGCGCCATTTTTCGTCGCGGCCCAACCGGTTTCCGGCTTCAAGACGGTAAAGGGGCCGGCATCAGCCTACGCACACCGGGACGGTATCTTTTTCCGGAATGTTGTTCATAACCGCTCCCTGTTGATGATATCAGGCGCGTTTGCCTCGGCCGCAGATTTCGACCGAGACACGGTCGCACTCTTCGAAAAAGGCCTCGATATTGGCGATCGGCACTTCCGGCTCCAGGACATGCGTGGGCGAAAGCATGAGTCCGCCATTCCCGGCTTTCAAACTTTCGGCCAACCGGCGCACTACCCGCCGCATGTCATCCGTTGTGCCGAACGGGAACGTGGTTTGCGTTCCAACGCAACCGTCAAAGGCCAGATGTTTGCCGAACCGCCTGCGGATCGCCACCGGGTCCATACATTCCGGCTGGACAGGGTTCAGAATGGTGATGCCGACCTCCACGATGTCGTCCAGGATATCCCAAATGTTGCCGTCGGAATGATACCACACGTGAATGTCGGGCTTGATGGCCCGGGCAGCGGCAATCACCTTGGCCCAGCGTGGCTTCATGACGGCCTGCCAAATGTCCGGGGAAAACATCATGGCGTTCTGATTGGCCACGTCGTCGCCCGTGGCAATGTAATCGTAGTCGGCCTTGGCAGCGGCGACCGCCACGCGCAGGTTGTTCTCACAGAACCGATCCAGCAACAGTTCCGCCCACTCCCGCTGAACGAGCAAGTCCTCCAGGAACGGCTCATACCCGCGCACCTGCCAGGCGTTTTCATACATGTGGCCGACGAAAATGCCCGCTGGCCGGCCCTGGGCATGCGCCTCCTGACCGGCCTTGCGCATAGTCTCGTCGGACCATCCGTCATTGCCGGCAATGGGATACTTTTCGATTTGCTCGAACTCCTTCGCGTCCCGCAAGGGACTGATGTATTCCGTAAAATGATAAAAACCGGCGGTCTGGTGCCCGCAACCATTGCCATCGATTGAAAAGCCATCCTTGCCATGCACCTTGCCGGGGTGATACGCGGAATAATCCGGGAACTTGAAGCCAGGCGGCGGGGTCAGCCCGGCGCCATGGGCCACATCCATATCAAAATGCTGCGTCAATTCCGAGGTCCCAATCTTGGCCGCGATCCGCTGGTTGAGGTCATCGATAAAGCCGGCGTGACGGGGAATGCGGTCAACGGGCTCAAAGTTGGCAAAGGCCAGAAAACGCTGACGATAGTTCATGGGGCGCCTCAAGCAGAATGGTTATTGATCAATGGCTGTTAACCGACAACTTGAATAAAATTAAATTATTATCATTAGTTCGCATATTTTACAAGAACTACGCTCTTGTTCCTATGCGCCTGTCAGAGCGCGATTTGCACCCTGACAGGTTTAGACACGGTGCTTTACCCCTAACCCCCGGAATGCATGATTGACAATCCCGGCGGGACTGTTAACTTACGTGAATTCAACATAAGATGAAATAACCGCAATGCCCCGTAGCATTGTGAAGTTTTTTATATATGTCATTATTCGATATATTGTTGCTGGCTCTTTACACCGTGCTCATGCTCGTGCTGACGATTTATGCCGTCCACGCCTATTTAATTCTTTACCTCTACCGCAAGAACCGTGCCAGCCGGGCAAAACCAGTTTGCATTTTCACGGAATGGCCACGGGTGACGGTGCAACTGCCGATTTTCAACGAGCAATACGTTGTTACCAGGCTCCTCGAGGCCGCCTGTGCGCTGGATTATCCCCGTGATCGCCTTGAGATCCAGATTCTGGATGATTCCACCGACGAGACCCAGGAAACCGCAAAAAAGTTAGCCGCCAAATTCCAGTCCCAGGGAATTAATATTCATTACCTGCATCGCACAAATCGTCAGGGCTTTAAGGCCGGCGCACTGAAAAATGGTCTCGCCCAGGCCCGGGGCGATTTCCTGGCAATTTTTGACGCCGACTTTGTGCCACCGCGCAACTTTCTGCGCAAGATTATGCCTTACTTCTCCTCCGAAAATATCGGGATGGTGCAAGCCCGTTGGGGGCACCTGAATGCCGGCTATTCCATGTTGACCCGGGGCCAGGCCATCGGGCTGGACGCGCATTTCGTGCTGGAGCATGGCGCGCGCAATTCCTCCGGCATTTTTATCAACTTCAACGGCACCGCCGGGATTTGGCGCAAGTCCGCCATTGTTGACGCCGGTAATTGGCAGGCTGACACCCTGACTGAAGACATTGACCTGTCATACCGGGCCCAGTTGGCAGGCTGGAAATTCGTATATGTCAATAACGTCGTCTGTCCGGCCGAAATTCCGGCCGAGGTTTACGGACTGAAGAACCAGCAGTATCGCTGGGCCAAGGGCGCCATTCAGACCGCCAAAAAACTATTGCCGGCGATCTGGCGGAACAAAACCAGTCCGTGGCTCCTGAAGTTCGAGGCCACCATCCATTTGACCAACCACCTGGTGTTCCCAACCCTGCTTTTTATCGCCCTGCTCTCTTACCCGATCATGCTCATCCGGGTCCAGTGTCCGCAGTCGGCGCTGTTTTTCTGGGTGGCCTCGATCTTCACCATCAACGCCTTCAGTTATCCGTTTTTTTACATCTACGCCCAGCGCGAAATTTACACCGACTGGAAACGCCGGATGCTCTTCCTGCCGATCCTCATGGCCGGCGCCACGGGACTTTCCGTGATCAACACCAAAGCGGTTTTCAGCGGATTCATGGGCCGGAAAAGCGCCTTCAATCGCACGCCCAAATTCAATCTATCCGATCACCCGGCAAGCTCATGGAAGGGGCGGCATTATCGCAGCCGATTCAACATCACCGTCCTGGTGGAAATCCTGCTGGTTATTTACATCTCGCTCGCGCTTTACTACGCGGTCAACAACCTGCAATTCGTGGCCATCCCGTTCATCCTCATCTATTGGCTGGGAGTTGTGTTCATCGGCGGACTCTCCCTGGTCCACGCCCTGCGACGTTGAAATGCGTGACCTGCCCACCGAAGCTTTAGCGAAGGTGGGGAGCGTGGACCCCCCTACGCCAAGCTACGGGGGGCAAGGCGGAGAGCGTAGAACGAAGAACGCGGCACAAGGCACGGATTACTACTGACCGACTTCTGGCTCACGAAATATGTTCGCGGAGGAAGGCGCACACGGCCTCCGCATCGGCGGGCACGACCGTGCGGCGCTGGGGCAGGTTGGCGAGTGCATCGAGCACGGGATGATGAGCAATATTCTGGCCGGTTGCCTGGCGGATGGCATCGGCGAATTTTGCCGGATGGGCGGTGGCCAGCGTGAGCATGGGCTCGTCCGCGCTCAGGAACTGGCGCCCTACGTGCACTCCCACGGCGCCATGCGGATCCAGAAGGTATCCGTGCTGTCCGTAAAACTCTCGGATGGTTGCCAGCGTATCGGCCGTCGTACAGGTTCCGGCCGCAAAGAGCGGGTCCACGCCGGCGCTCCCCGCCCCATCCAGGCGCAGTTGACCGGACTGCGCAAACGCCTCCATCAGCCGACAAACTTCCCGGGGATCACGATTCACCCGATAATACAGATAGCGCTCGAAATTGCTCGCTACCTGGATGTCCATGGAAGGACTCAACGTGGTCTGCACCGTTCCGCGTTGATAAACGCCGGTATTAAAAAAACGGGCCAGGATGTCGTTCTCGTTCGTTGCCAGAATCAGGCGGCTGACCGGCAATCCCATGCGCGTCGCCAGGTATCCCGCAAAGATGTCGCCAAAATTACCCGTCGGCACCGCGATCCGGACTGCACGCGCGCCGGTTCGCGCCATGACCCGGAAGGCGCCGTAAAAATAGTACACGATCTGGGCCAGCAGGCGCGCCCAATTGATGGAATTCACCACGCCCAGTTCATAGCGGTCGCGGAACGACAGGTCACGTAATATCGTTTTTACGATGCTCTGGCAGTCATCGAAACTGCCGCGCACGGCCAGGCAGAAGACATTGTCGTCCGGCACAGTGGTCATTTGACGTTCCTGGGCGGGGCTGATCCGTCCATGCGGATAGAGCACAAAGATACGGATGCCCTGGCGTCCCCGGACGCCGGCAATGGCCGCACTGCCGGTATCGCCGCTGGTGGCCGCCAGGATATTCAATCGTCGGCCCGACTGTGCCAGATAATATTCGAACACGCGGCCGAGAAATTGCAGGGCCACATCCTTGAACGCCAGTGTCGGCCCGTGAAACAGTTCCAGCATATGAACGCCGTTGACGGTCACAACCGGCGTCACATCCGGATGCCGAAAAGTGGCATAACTGCCGCCAATCATTGCCCGCAGGTCGTCCGCGGGTAAATTGGCAAAGCGGCGCATAACTTCCAGTGCCAGCGCACCGTAATTCAGGCCGGCCCAGACGGACAGGTCGGCGCGAACATCGGGAATGGAGGCGGGCAGGAACAGGCCGCCATCGCGCGCCAGTCCGATCATCACGGCCGTTTGAAAATCAACCGCGTCCCCACCGCCCCGTGTGCTGATATAATTCATTCGCGCCGGCGCCTTTCCCGGAATTCGGAATTTCCGTTGACCTTCTGCAGTCGGGGCATACGAATGAGGACGGTTGTAAACGCCCGGTACGTATCCGCCGGCATTTGCTGATCGATATTGTAGTCCAGCCAGATTTCCTCAATTGGTAAATTTTGAATGGGCGTTAAATCCCGCACGGCCGACTCGCTGATATCCAGCCACTTCAGCGGCATGTCTCGCAAAGGATCCAAATCCCTAACCCGGGTAGCGCGCACGTTCAGCATTTCCAGGGCGAGCCTGCGCACCGGCGACAGATCCCGGATACCGGTTCTGCTCAAGTTCAGCCCCCGCAAAGGCATGGTGGCCAAGGGGGTCAGGTCCCGCACCCGCGTCTGGCTCAGGTTCAGGTGTTCAAGTTTCATGCCCATCAACGGGCTGAGGTCGGTCAGCTCGGTGCGGCTGATGTTCAACTCCGTGAGCGGCATGCCCGCCAGCACCTTGATATCGCGGATGCGGCTCGCGGTCGCGATCAGTCGCTTTAGCTTCATACCGGTTAGCGGTGCCAGATCGGACACTTCCGTGTGGCTGATATTCAGGGACTCCAGCGGCAGACCAGCCAGCGGCTTCACATCCCGAATAGTCAGACGGCTGAGCGTCAGCTCCCGCAGAGGCATGCCTTTCAAGACCGATAAATCCGTGACGCGTGTGCCGGCCAAGTCGAGTTTTGTCAGCGGCATGCCGGTCAGCGACGAAAGGTCCTTAACCCGCGTGTGACTGACACACACTTCCCGCAGAGGCAATCCCTTGAGCGGCGTCAGATCGCTCAGTGGCGCCTTAACTGACGATTCGCGCCATTCGTCCGGGCGCGTAACGGCACACACAACCGCGCGCAAATCCGGCAGGCCGGCCAGCGGCGAGATATCCTTCAAATCCAAGGCAATCAGCTCGGCCCGCACGATTTTGCCGACGCCATCGGTCATGAGCAAAACATTAAATTCGGTCAGACCAGGATTCCGGTCAAGCAACTCCTGGCACACGGCCGCGCCATTCGGAGGGCCGGTTTTGGCCAAAACCGGCGCGTTTTCCGCATGCGCGATCTCGTTCGAATCCGAGGCGATTCCCCGCGCCTGCTGTAACGCTGCCAGGGCCGGCGCGTAAGCCTGTGCAAAAGCTGTCTGTCCGTATTGCTCCTGGTAATCAGCCACGCTTTTGGCCAGCACCTTGGCCGTTTGCGGCGAATATTTTTTCTGATAGATGGCCGCCAGGCATACCTCACAACCGGGCAAAGGTTCCTCCTTCTCGCCTCGGCGAAGCGCTCTCGCGGAGCCGGGCGCTAAAGCTTCCGTCTTCGCCAAGGCTTCCGTCTTCGCCAAGGCTTCGCCGGACACGTCGACCGCCTCCACCTGGGCGGCGCGCAACAGCAGGATAAAATCTTTTCGAGCCTGATCTTCCCAATGACGGTTTTTACGCTCTTGCAGTTTGGCTATCAATGGCGCCGACAGGAACGGCCCGGTCTGACTCCATGAGGTTTCGGCCGCGGCCCAGTTCCCGTCGCGGAGGGCCACCAACCCATGCACCAGGGCCGTGTCCGGCGTTGTATTGGTTCCGAGTCGGGTTTGCTTTTCATCCGTGGACAAATCCTGCAGTCGGATCACTATCGATTGGCCGATTTGACCGGAGCTGACGACGATAATTTTTTCCACCAGGATCGTGTCGTCCTGCACATCCCGCACCACCAGTCGTTCCGGTCCCTTGGTCAGGGCAACGACAACTTCCTGATCCTTTTGCGAACGGAACGAATCCAGCAGGCGTTGATCCACGCGGCCGGCTTCGGCCAGCATGTTTGCCAGCGTCAGCAGGTCGAGCCGGTTTGCGGCCAGCACGGTATTATTAGTGGCCTGCTGGACCACAGCCAGTGCGACGCCGGGATTGCCTTCCACCAGGCACGCGGCAATTTCGTTAAGCAGACCTTGCCATTGCCGACTCTGTTCCTGCTTCTGTGCCTCGGCCGCCTGACGCATCTCTGTCTGTCGGGCCTTATTCCGGTCCAACCATTCCTGGACTTTGGCCTTTCGTTCCGCCTTGGTCTCGGTCTTGAACGGTCCCTCATACTGCTCGAACAGCTTGGCCGCCTCCCGCCATTTCTGCCGGTCCAGCAGGGGCTGAACATTGTCGTGCAGGGCTTTCATAGCCGCGGCCAGGGCCGTGCGCTTCCGTTCCCTGATGCGCGCGATTTCGTCCTCGGCCGCCTGGGCATAGCGCGTGCCTTTTGATTGCGCGGCTATCTTTTCATACTGCCGGATGGCTTCATCGAATTTGTCGGGATTCGCACGGTACCATTGCGACGCCGTTTCTAACCGGTGCTGGGCCAAAGCTTCCTCCTTCGCCAACCCAGGCTCCGCCGGAGGCTTCGCCGAGGCGAGGGCTTCCGTCTCGCCGGACAGGCCGTCCTCTGCCACCCGCCGGCTGTCCTGCGGGAGTGCGGCGGACTTGAGCTTCACGAACATATTCACCACAAGCAGGCAGGGAATGGCTAAGGCTAGGACCATAATCACGGCCGCCAACCATTCCGGTTTTATCCACTGCCGGGGCCGAGCAGTGATATAAGGCAATGGTTCGGCCGGCGCCGACTCTGAGGACTTTTGCACGGATCCGGTATGGGCCGATGCGTCCAGTTCCTTCAAGTATTGTTCGCGCGTCACACCGCGTTTCATGGTACTGGCGCCCTTCGGCGGTAGTGGTCCTTCGGGGAGTATTTCTGAGCGTGCACGGATCATGTCGCGGATGACTTCCGGCCAGTCCTTCTGGCGATGGGCAGGGTTCTTGGCCATCATTTTTTCAATCAGGCAGGCCACGGCCATGGAAGCCTGCGGCTGGAGATCCACAAGGTCCGGAATCTGATCGGTGATCTGGCAATCCATGATTTCCAGAAGCGGCAGACCCTCAAATGGCATTTTACCGGTCAGGCAGTGATACAGCATGGCACCGAGGGAATAGATGTCGGTGCGGCAATCCAGTTCGAGTTGGCCCTGCGATTGTTCAGGGGAAATATAATAAGGCGTTCCAACCACAACGCCTGTCCGGAATTTGGCCTTGTCCATGACCGAGCACACACTGCGGGCCAAACCGAGATCGGCAACTTTGACGGTACCGTCGCCGTCGATCATGACATTATCGGGCTTAATGTCACAATGCACGACGCCAAAGGTTCCCCAGGCATAGCTCAACGCTTCGGCCACGCAGTGCGCGCACAACAGAGTATCTTTTATGGAAAGACTTTTTTTTCGCCGGATCCAATCCGCCACGCTGTAGCCGGAAACAAATTCCATGACAAAGTAATAAATACCGGCCGGTGATTTACCAAAATCGTATACCTGGACCATATTCGGATGCTTCAACTGGGCCGTGATCTTGGCTTCGGCAAGCAATTTCTCAATATCCACCCCGTCAGCTGCCATGGCCAGCGGCAATATTTTGAGGACCACCACACGGTCCAACGAAATCTGGCGCGCCTTGAACACGGCGCTCATGCCGCCCTGCGGCAAAGGCGCCAGAATATCGTATCCGGGAATTGTCGGGATATCCATGGAGAAAACCTGCGCGTTCGCAATCAAGCCGTTTTATGATTGACTTTACAAGCCTATCTGGTTTAATTAAAAAGTATATAGACAATCATGTGCTGGGTCAAAGAGGAAATGCAGAATGCCGCAGGAAGAATGCAGATGGAAGAAGTCAGAGGACGGACGCCGGACGACAGACGCCGGATTGTCGGTATTCAAAATTGATCATCCGACAATCCGCAATCCGCAATCCCGCGCAACGCGGGACAAGTCCGCAACTTGCCCCGCCCAAGGCGGGGTCCGCAATTCTTCGCGCGGCCAAGCCATGGCGGAATATGTTATTATCGCGGGGCTGCTCATGGCCTCCCTGGGCATTTTGACGGTTTTATTTGTTACGTTTAAAGAATACGGCGGCCGGATTTTAGCGCTGGTTTCGTCGGAGTATCCATGACGCAGCGTAACTGTTAAGGTAGCCGGCTGACGGCCCGCATAACCATGTTTGTCATTTCGAGCGTAGCGAGAAATCTCCACGATCAGCCCTGAATTTTGAGATCCTTCGCTCCGCTCTGGATGACAACCTGAGTAGTTTTTTGCGATTCCCGATTTCCCTGAACAAAGCGGACTACTGAGCGGGATCAGTAAATCGGCAGTCGCAAATCGAAAGTTTCTTATGCCGTCCTTTCTCTTGTAAATCGGCAATCGCAAATCGAAAATCCCTCATGTCTTCCTCTCTCTTACTCGTGGATGCGCTGGGCATTGCCTACCGCGCGTTTTATGCCATTACGGGGCTAACCACGGCCGCCGGGCGGCCCACCAATGCGGTGTATGGGTTCATTAAAACAATCATGCAGATGGAGCGAATCTGGCGGCCGTCGCATAAGCTGGTGGTTTTTGACGGCGGAGCGCCCGTCGAACGGCTAAAACTGCTGGCCACGTATAAGGCCCAACGGCCTGCCATGCCGCCCGCGCTGCGCGCCCAATTACCGGCCATTGACGCCTGGCTGGATGCCGCGGCGATTGCCCATGTGCGCCTGGAAGGCAGGGAAGCGGATGATGTCGTGGCCTCGGTGGCGCTCCAGGCGGCGGCCGCGGGCCTGGATGTCCTGGTGGCATCCAGCGACAAAGATCTACTGCAAATGGTAACCCCGACGATTGCCGTCGTTATGCCCGGCAAGGTGACCGAAAAAATGGGGACGGCCGAAGTGCTTGCCAAAACAGGTGTCCGGCCGGACCAGGTGGTGGACTGGCTGGCGCTGATGGGCGACAGTTCCGATAATATTCCCGGCGTGCCGGGTATCGGCGCCAAGACGGCGGCGAAACTGCTCCAGCAATGGCAGTCCCTGGCCAACGTGCTTGACCACGTGGA